>NZ_JBJJBV010000401.1:0-4526 GCF_045446735.1 Nocardiopsis protaetiae | reverse complement strand
GGCGGCCCGGGCCGCCCCCTGCCCCCGCGACCGGTACCGACCGCGCAGACCGGCGGCTCCCCGGCGCGACCGCTGCCCACGCCCGGCCCCGACGCCGTCCTGCGCGCGGATGAGGCGGTCCCGCCCCCGGCCCCCACCTCGTTCCTACGTCTGACCACCGAGGAGGGCATCGACAGCTACGCCCGGGACTTCCTGGAGGACCCGGCGCACAACCCCCACGCGTTCACGAACCTCCCTCCGGAACAGCAGCGCGCGGTGTACACCTACACCCGGAGCCCGTGGATCTTCAACGACGTCCTGCGCTCCCCGCGTGGCCCGGCCGGGGTCCAAGAGGTCCTGGACTCCTGGCTGGCGGGCCGGGCCGAGGCCGCCGAACTGCTGCGGATCAACGGCATGCGCTGGCCCACCGTCAACGACCTGCGCAGACACGCCGCGGCGGACCCGGGCCGGATGGACCTGGCCCGGTGGATCCTGGACTCGCCCGCCCCCGAGAGGGAACTGGCCCGGACCAAGATGCGCAGCGGCAAGGTGGACCAGGTCCTGCGGGCCTTCGACGGCGTCTACCCGACGGCCGCCGAGTACTTCACCGAACTGGGTCACCTGGACGCCGCCACCGGGCGGCCGCTGCCCGACCGCATCGTGGTCACCCGAGGACTGCGCGAACTCGGCTTCCTCACCGGCTACGACCCCGACAACCCGAACGCGCTGCAAAGGACCGCCCACACGGAGCCGGGCCTGCTGTCGACCTCCTTGGGCACCGTCCCGGTCCGCGGCCCGAAGTTCAACGTGATCATGCGTATCAACCTCGGGAACGGCGCCCGGGGCCTGTGGGTCGGACCCCACTCCGCGGCCTCCACCCAGCGAGAACTGCTCCTGCCCCGGGGAACCTCGTACCGGATCGGCCCGGTCGAGCAACGGGACGACGTCCTGTACCTCGAAGTGATGATCGCCCGGAACCTGCCGCGCGCACCCCGGGTCGACGACCCCACCGCCGCCGACCCGACGCCGCAGCGGCCCATGGGCACGCAGGCGCCCAGGAACCCCGGCCGCCGACCCCTACCGGGCCTCCCGGGCCCCGAGACCGCACGGCCGCCGCAGCCGACCGCATCCGGTGGGGACGGCGCGGCACCCGGGGGTTCCCGGCGCCCCGCACCGGTCCGCGCCGAGCGGGCCGACACCGGGGAAGCGGTGGAACGAACCCTGCGGGCCGTCGAGCGCTCCCGGGAACTGCTGCGGCAGGCCAGAGAGATCAGCGCCCAGGCCGCCGCGGACTACACCGCCTCCCGGAATCTGGCCGAGCTGGCGAAGCAGGCCCGCGCCGACGGGGATCCCGAGGGGAACGCCGCCGCGCTCGCCCAGCAGTCGCTCGAATTCTTCGAATCCGCGGAGGAGGCGTCCGAGCGCGCCTCCGCGTTGCGGGACCGGGCGACCGAGGTCCTGGACGTCGACCGGGAACCGACGGTGTTCCCCGTGCTGACCGGCACCCCCGGCCCGGGGGCCCGCCTGGAGGAGGCCAGGGGTCTGGCGCGCGAGGCGCGCACCCGCTACGCCGCCACCGCCGCGCACTTCACGAAAGCCCGGAACCTGCGCGCGTCGGCCGAACAGTACCGCGGGGACTCCCCCGAACTCGCCGGCCTGCTCACCCTGCTGGCCCGGGAGGAGACCGCCAGGGGCTGGACCGCGCACCGGCACGCCCAGGAGCTGGAAGGCCCCCTGCGTGCGGCACTGCGCAACGACGCGCCCGCCCGGCTCTACCCGGTCAGGGTGACCTCGGAGGCCGTCGCGGCCGAAAGCGCCGCCGCACGGACCGGGTCCGAACCGACGACCGGGTCCGCGACGGAGGGCGCCACCGACCTCCGGGGAACCGAACCGATCCCCGCGTCGGTGGCAGAGGCCCCCGCCGATGCCGTCCCCGCCGATCGCCCCGGGCGCGTCGACCCCGACGGCGTCCGCCGGTTCGACCGCAACGAGGACGGCCAGGCATACGGGGACCTCGTCCTCGGGCACCGGTTCCGGTCCCTGACCCCGCAGCAGCAGCGCTCCGCCCGGGCGTACACGAAGAACGCGCTGTTCTACAACGGCCTCTCCCGGGACCGGGACCCCGAGGCGGAGGTGCGGCGGCTCAGCGGCACGGGGTACTTCCCCCCCTGGTTCGGGGAGTGGTTCGACGGCGACGCCTCGACCCGGGAGAACGCCGCCGCCACCTGGGCGGCCCTGCGCGAGGGGATGTCCCTGCTCGACCGGGCGGTGGAGCCCCTGCCCGAGCGGATCGAGGTCCGGCGCTCGATCTTCAGCGTGGGCTTCATGGCCCCGCCCGGGCGTCCCTTCAACGACCCGACCGACCTGATCGGCGCGGAGTTCGTCGAAAGGGGATTCCTCTCGGGGTCGCTGGGGAACGAGGCCCTGTACCAGGGCGCCGGGTACCAGTTCCGCCTGACCGTGCCCGAGGGGCACCCGGCCCTGTGGATCGGCCGCGACAGCGTGCGGCGGGCGGAGAGGGAGATCCTCCTCCCCCGCGGTACGCGGTTCAGGATCGACGACGCGGTCCTGATCCCGGGGACGGGGCGGTGGCAGCTGTCGGTTACCGTGCTGCCGTTCACCACGGCACCGTGACGGAGGAGAGATGACCGACGAGGTAGCGCCCGCCGAGGACGCGTTCCGACCCGACTTCGTGGGTGCCGACCCCCGGTTCGCCCCCGACACGGACGGGGCGGTGCTGCACGTCCCGGTGGTGCGGGAGGACGGGACCGCCCTGGGCCGCCTCTGGGCGTCGGAGGACGGAATCGCGGCGGGGTTCCTGCCCGGGGCCGGGGCCGGGGCCGCGGGGCTGAACGCCAAGGGCGCGTGGGTGCGCCGCCTGCTCCAGGCCAACGGGGAGGGTCTGGACGCGGTCGAGGCGCTGCGGCTGTGGATCGGGGCCGCGCCGGACGATCGGGCCGGGGCGATCCCCGAGGGGAGCGTTCCCACGCACGCCGGAAGCCTGGACGAGCTGCGGCGCCTGCCCTGACCCGTGGGCCGGGGAACCGCGCATCCGATCCGTCGCCCCCTACCGAAACCGCGGAGAAGTCCGTTGGAAATATTACGGACACCGAGGACCGCCGACCAGCCATTCCCTGACCGTCGCGCAACAATATTTCAAACAAAAGGAAATCGCCCGAGTCCGACGACCGAGCGCGGTGCGCCGTGCCCACCGGGATCCGCCGGAAGCGCCGGAGGTCGGCCGCCACCTGCCCCGCGCGTAACGGGAACCGAAACGCCGTGGAACATCCCGGTGTCGGAGAGCACCTTGCACGGCAGGGCACCAGGCGAAATCTCACAGGCGTGAAAATTAACTGTTAAAGCATTTTTCATCCATTCTCCACCTATGCCCTGAAGGGCTATTTTCTTGCGCATGCCGGAAGCGGGGCACCTCCGTACCCGGAATGCGATCAGGGAGAAGGTGGGGCGTCCGTGCCTACTCAGGAGGCCAGGAATCTCCTCTACGGCCTGACGGGCATCCAGTACCCCACCGCGAACCCCGCCGCGATGCGGGCACTCGGTGACCACTACGCCGACATGGCCCGCCGCCTCAACGAGCTCGGGCCGATGATCGCCGCGTCCCGGCGCAGGGTCCAGGACACCTTCGACGGACGCACGTCGGAGTACTACTCCCGCGCCCTGGACCAGTTCACCACCGGCCGCAACGACTACGTCGGCCAAGCAGGCGACCTGGCCACCACCATGTCGCGCAGCATGCGCGAGGGCGCCGCCACCGCCGAGTACATGGTCATGATGATCTGGGGCCAACTCGTCGCCCTGCTGGCCGAGATCGCCTTCGCGATCGCGATGGCCAAGTGGACCTTCGGCGCGTCCCTGAACTGGATCCCGATGTTCCAACGGCTCCGATCACTCTTGATCGGCCGGATCCTGATGTGGGCCATCTCCACCGCGGTCCCGCACCAGATCATCGCGCAGCTGTTCGCGTCGCTGGACTCCATCATCCAGCGCATCCAGATCGACAACGGCACCCGCGACCACCACGACGCCAACCTCACCTCCGGCGCCCACATCGGCGCCGCCATCAGCGGCATCGTCTCCGCGTTCCTGTCCACCGGCCTGTCCGCACTGCTCAGCCGCCAGTTCCGCACCTTCCTCAACACCGCCCTGCGCAACCTCCGCGGACTCCCCCCGCCCCCGCGCACCGCGATACCCACACCCAACCCCGGACGCAACACCCCCACCGGGCCGCCGATCCGGAACACGCCCGACCCCGACCTACCCCCCGGCGGCGGACCGGGCGGCGGACCCACACCCCCGCCGGTACGCGAGGCGTGGTCCACCATCAACCGGGATCTGGCCGACGTGCTCACCCGCAACCGCGAGTCACTACGGGTCCCCTACGACCCCAACCGGGGACTCGGTGAGCTCCCCTGGCAGACCGCCGGATCGGCCACCGCGTTCCGCAACGACCTCGCGAACGTCTTCCAACGCAACCTCGGACCCGAGATCGGCGACCAGGCCGCACGACGCCTGGGCGAGAACTACGC
>NZ_JBJJBV010000400.1:0-4452 GCF_045446735.1 Nocardiopsis protaetiae | reverse complement strand
TCGTCGCGGCGCACGTAGTAGACCGCGGGCGGGCCCTTGGGCGTCCACGCCACGTGCGAGTAGCGGACCCCGCGTACCGGCGGGCCGACCGGTCGGCCGTCGGCGGTGCGCAGCACCTGGAGGACCCCCCGCTCCACCCCGCCGGTGGAGGTCTGCACCGCGACCAGGCGCCCGGTGGGGTCGGGCTCCCAGGCGTCCAGGGTGGTGCGGCCGGTGGGGTCGGCGGCCGCCGGATCGTAGACCACCCGGGCCCGGTCGGCGCGGACCGCGGCGGGGGAGGGGGCCGGAGGGGCCTCGTCGAGGAGGTCGGTGCGGGCGTCCTCGAAGGCGACCAGGCGCGGGTGCTCGGCCCCGGCCGGGCGCACGGTGGCCAGGACGAGCCCGGGGCGGTGCACCGGCGCCGACCACAGGTCGGCGTTCAGGTGGAAGCGGATGCGTGCGGCGAGCCGGTCGCGCAGCGTCCACCCGGCGGCCTCGCGGGCGTGGTCGCGGGCCCGCTCCTCCAGCCACCGCAGCGTCCGCGGGTCGTCGGCGGACTCCAGCCAGCGGTAGGGGTCGGGCACGGGGCGGCCGTGCAGGGTGTCCACGACGGACGAGGGTTCGCGGACGAGGGCGACTCCGGGGGCTCGGTTGCGCACCCTCACATCGTTCGGCGCGCCGTGTCGGACGGTCAAGAAAGAAACGACTCACCTGCCGGTGATACGAACCTTGCCTGAAGGTGAGGTCCGCAGGCCGGGACGGTGGCGGCCCGCCCACCCCGGGATTCGGACCGACCCTATCCGCGAGGGGGACGCGGTACCGGTGCGGGCGAACCCGCACGAAAAGGCGGCGCCCCGCTCGGAAGCGGGGCGCCGCAGGGGAGGGGATGCCAGGCGCCGGGCGGCAGTGGCGAGGGACCGCCCGGGCGCCTCGGGAGTCGGCACCCCCGTCTACGCCTGTGGTCGGGCGTTCGGTCAGACGTTGTCCGGGTGGCCGATGGCCAGGCCGCTCTCCTGGTCGAAGAAGTGCAGCTGGCTGACGTCCACGGCGAGCGTGATCGAGCTGCCCGGGCGGACCTGGCTGCGCGGGCTCACCCGGGCGGTGAACAGCGAGCGGTTGGCGCCCAGCGGCAGCGCGGCCTCGGCGCTCTCGGTGTCGTCGCCCGCGGCGTCCTTGGCCAGGGCGGCGGCGTCCTCGTGGCGCACCGGCGGGGCGTCCACCGTGAAGATCACGTTGATCTCGGTGCCCAGCTCCTCGGTGACGTCCGCGGTGACCTCGATGCGCGGGTCGCCGTTGCCGTCGAACTCGGCGTCGCTGAAGTCCGAGGGGCGGATGCCCAGGATGATGTCGCGGCCCAGGTAGTCGCGCAGGTTGGGGCGCGCGTCCAGGACGGAGGCCGGCACGGGCAGGGTGTGCTCGGCGAACTTCAGCACCGCGCCGGTGCCCTCCGCGGTCAGCGAGGCGTCCACGAAGTTCATGGCGGGGGAGCCGATGAACCCGGCGACGAACAGGTTGACCGGGGAGTCGAACAGGCGCTTGGGGGTGTCCACCTGCTGGAGGCGGCCGTCGCGCAGCACCGCGACCCGGTCGCCCAGGGTCATGGCCTCGACCTGGTCGTGGGTGACGTAGACGGTGGTGACGCCCAGGCGCTCGTGCAGCTGGTTGAGGGAGGCGCGCATCTGGACGCGGAGCTTGGCGTCCAGGTTGGACAGCGGCTCGTCCATGAGGAAGGCCTGCGGCTCGCGGACGATGGCGCGGCCCATGGCCACACGCTGGCGCTGGCCGCCGGAGAGGGCGCCGGGCTTGCGCTTGAGGTAGGGCTCCAGTCCCAGCATCTCGGCCGCCTCCTGCACGCGGCGGGCGATCTCGGGCTTGGGGACCTTGCGCAGCTTGAGGCCGAAGGCGAGGTTCTGCTCGACGGTCATGTGCGGGTAGAGCGCGTAGTTCTGGAAGACCATCGCGATGTCGCGGTCCTTGGGCGGACGGTCGTTGACGATCTCCTCGCCGATGACCAGGGTGCCGGCGGAGATCTCCTCCAGGCCCGCGATCATGCGCAGCGCGGTGGACTTGCCGCAGCCGGACGGGCCGACGAGCACCATGAACTCGCCGTCCTCGATCCGCAGGTTCAGGTCGTCGACGGCTTTGACGCCGCCGCCGTAGATCTTGTCGACGCCTTCGAGGACGATCTCCGCCATGTCTGTGCTCCGCTGCATCGGGTCGGGGGTGACAGGGATCTCGTGGCCGAAGACCCGGGTCACCGAGGCCGGTTCGCGCTCGGGTTGATCGAACCGGACTGCTTTTCTGATCATATGAGACAGGAAGTTGATCGAAAAGTCCAGAGTTGGATCGGGCTCGATCTGATTGTGGTCAGACTGAAACCCGGAGTGCTCAACTGGCATGGCGGCCCCAGGTGCGTTAGCCTGTCCGACGGTTCACCACTTCCCTCCCTACGGACACTCGGCGGGGCCGCCACGACACGGCGGCCGGGTTGAGGCATCCGGTTGGGGAGTCTGGGTAACCTAACGACCAGTCCAGCACTGGACGGACCGGTTGTGCGGCCCCCACTCGTCCGATCGGACGCTGCATCACGCGCCAGGTGCAGCCGGGATCGGGTGAGGGGCGGAAGTAGCGCGACCGGGCGGGGGGTTGGACCCGGAAAAGGCCCGAACATCCAGTAGACAACGGTCTTCCGAGCTCGCCGCCGACGGGACGGAGCCGGTCCGAAGGGTGGCTCGGGCCTTTTCCGCGTCCCCCCAATATGCTGACCGCACACCCTCACCACACCTGCGGAAAGCGAGACCCCACGTGGTCACCGAACACACGGAGCGGGGCGAGGCCCCCGCGGCCGGCCCCCAGGCGCCCCCGGCGCCGGTGACGGGCCGCGCGGCCACCGTTCTCCCCCTCGGTCACCGCTGGGGACGGTACGACCTCCTGTGGCGCTTCCTCGCCGCCGTCGGCTCGGGCCTGGCCCAGCTGTTCGCGCTGCCGCCCTACGGACTGTGGTGGCTGGGTCCGCTGAGCGCCGCCCTGCTCCTGGTCGCCGTCGCCGGGACCCGAATGCGCCGCGCCGCCTGGCTGGGCGCCCTGGCCGGCGCCACGCTCATGGTCCCGCTCGTGCAGTGGCAGGACGTGTTCGGCGTCGACGTGTGGCTGCTCATCGCCGCCGCAGAGACCGTCTACTACCTGCCCATGGCCATGGGCATCGCGCTGGCCGCCCGGCTGCCCGGCTGGCCGGTGTGGACCGCCGCCCTGTGGGTCGCCCAGGAGGCCGTGCGCGCCCGCTGGCCGCTGGGCGGGTTCCCCTGGGGCAAGCTCGCCTTCGCCCAGCCCGACACGCCCTTCGCCGGGTACGCCGCCCTGGGCTCCTCCGCCCTGGTGACCTTCGCCGTCGCCCTCACCGGCGGCCTCGTGCTGTGGGCCGTCCTGGGCGTCGCCTCCCGCGGGGTGCGCCCCGGCCTGCCCGCCGCCGCCCTCGCGCTGGCTGCGGCCGCCGCGGTCGTGCTCTGCGGCACCCTCGCCCCCGCCGTCGGGCGCCCCCCGGCCGGGGAGACCGTCACCCTGGGCATGGTGCAGGGCAACGTGCCCAACGTCGGCGAGATGTCCATCGCGGGCGAGCGCGAGCAGGTGCTGCGCAACCACGCCGAGGGCGTGCACGAGCTGGCCGCCCGCGCCCGCGAGGAGAACATCGAGCTGGACCTCGTCCTGCTGCCGGAGAACGCCACCGACATCGACCCGTTCCGCGACCCGGCCGCCCGCGAGATCATCGACGAGGCCGCGGCCGACGTCGGGGTGCCCGCGCTGTGGGGCATGAGCCGGTTCAACGACGACGGCACCCGGCACGTGACCAGCGTGGTGTGGGACCCCGAGACCGGGCCGGGGCAGATGTACGACAAGCGCTTCCTGGTGCCCTTCGGCGAGTACATCCCCTACCGCGACTTCTTCACCCGGTTCGTGCAGCGCCTGGAGCAGGTCAGCTCCGACGCCATCCCCGGCACCGAGCCCGGCGCCCTGGAGATCGGCGGCACCACCCTGGCCGTGGGCATCTGCTTCGACGTGGCCTTCGACGCGCCGGTGCGCGAGTCCGTGGCCGCGGGCGGCGGGATCATCGTCATCCCCACCAACAACGCCAACTACAACTTCACCGGCCAGTCCGACCAGCAGCTCGCCATCACCCGGCTGCGCGCCGTCGAGCACGGCCGCCCCGCCGTGGTGGTGTCCACCAGCGGCATCAGCGCGGTGGTGAACCCCGACGGGACGGTCGCGTACCGGTCGCCGGAGGCCGAGGCCGACATCCACATCACCGAACTCACCGCCGCCGCCGGGCCCACGGTCGCCACCCGCCTGGGCGCGGGCCCCGAGGCGCTGCTGGCCGCCGTCGGGCTGGCGGCGGTCGCCGCCGCGGTGATCGTCTCCAGGCGTGGGCGGTCGGTCCCGGGCCCGACCACGGGGTGAACGGCGCAGACGGGTGAGGCG
>NZ_JBJJBV010000040.1:0-33977 GCF_045446735.1 Nocardiopsis protaetiae | reverse complement strand
GGTACCCGGTTCAGTGGGGGCCGCCGCCCCCGCGCCCAGGACCCTGGACAGCGCCTCGGAGAGCACCTCCTGGTGGCTGGCGGTCAGGTCGTCCTTCGCGCGCCAGCAGACGAACCCGTCCGGGCGCACGAGCAGCGCACCGGACTCGGTGACCCCGTGTGCCCGGACCCAGTCCCCCTCGCGCCCGGGGAGGTCGCCGACGTCGTGGCCGACGTGGACCAGGTCCAACGGGGTGCCGGCGTCCACCGCCCGGGCGGCGTGGATCCACGCGTGCCCGCGGGGCCCGGCCACCAGGACGAAGGACCTGCGGTAGAGGTCCAGGGTGGAGACCACGGCGCCGTCGCGGGTCAGCGCCACGTGCGGTGCCCGCCCCCCGGGGCTGCCGAGGTGGCTCAGAGCCGGCAGGTCGTCGTAGTCGCCGGGCTCGTCGCACACCGCGTCGGACAGGTAGCGGTAGCCGAGTTCGATGGACAGCGAGTCCGGAACGGGCCCCCGGCCCCGCTTGCCGTCGTGCCGGCTGAGCTGGCGGTCCGCGGAGTACTCGTTGGTCCACTCGGCGACGGGGCGCCGCTCCTGCTCGTAGGTGTCCAGCAGGGACGGGGCCGCCTCGCCCCGCAGGACCAGGGCGAGCTTCCACGCCAGGTTGTGCGCGTCCTGCACCCCCACGTTGCCGCCGAGCCCGCCCGCCGGGGGCATGACGTGCGCGGCGTCCCCGGCGAGCAGGACCCGGCCCGACGAGTACTGGTCCGCCACCCATGAGGACAGGTCCCACTCCGGCAGCCGTCGGCGGCGGTCGAGGAAGTCGTCCAGGATCACCGGGTCGACCGATTCCGATCCCACCGCCGCACGGACGAGGTCCGCGCAGCGCTCCCCGGTGAGCGGCGGGGCCCCGTCGGGATCGAGAGGCACCATGAGGATCCACCGGTCGGGCCCGTCCAGCCGGGTCAGCATGGTGTTGCGGGCCGGCCGGTCGAGGTAGGCCAGGGCCACCGAGCGGCCGTTCAGCGCATCGGACAGGTCGCAGGTGAACGGGATGTTGACGTAGCGGCAGAGGTTGCCGATGCCGCTCGTGCCGATGCCCAGTGCATCGCGCGTCCGGGACCGGTGCCCGTCGGCGGCGATGACGTACCGGGCGACCAGGGCCGTCCTCCTGCCGGTCTCCCGGTCCACGAGTTCGGCCCGGACCCCGCCGGGCGCCTCCGTCAGCGATTCGACCTCGGTGCGCGACAGCAGTTCGTGCCCGTCCGCGAGGACGTTGCGGAGCAGGACCCTCTCCACCTCGTTCTGGTCCACGGTCACCGGGGAGGTGGGGCTCAGGTCGGCGAACCCCGCCTTCTTCGGTCGGGTGGTCCGGAACACCTCGGGGCCGGAGAGGCTCTCCGCCTGGATGATCACGTCCAGGTCGCGCAGAACGGAAGGGGGAGTGGAGCGCAGCTCCTCCTCCAGCCCCACGGACCGGAACAGCTCCATCGTGCGGATGGACAGGCTCCGCCCCCGAGGCAGCCGGGAGATGGACTCCCGGCGCTCGACCAGGACGGTCCGCACCCCGTGGGAACCCAGGAAGAGCGCCGCCGAAAGTCCCACGAGCCCGCCCCCCACGACGAGGACAGGAATTCTTCTCTCCACTGGTCACCACACCCCTCAACCGATGGCGGACACGCCGGTACCGCGCGCCCGCACTCGCACGGACGCCCTTCGCCCGCCACTCGACCACGCCGAGGTCTTCCCGCGCTCGAGGCGTTTTCGAAGCATGCGGGCGACGCTGACCCCGACCGCCGACCAAGGAATGAGTGGCTATGTCCGACACCGCTTCACCCGGCCTGACCATTGCCGACCTGCACGGTCTCGCGCGCGGCTTCGTCAAGACGGCCCTGCTGCGGACCGCTTTCGAGCTGGTCCTGTTCGACCGCATCGCCGAGGGAGAGAACAGCGCCGAGGAGATCGCGCGAGGCGTCGGCGCGGACACCAGGGGCGTGCGCGTGCTCTGCGACGGGCTCGCCGCCATCGGTGTCCTGCGCACCGTCCCGGGAGGGTACGCGCTGCCGGAGGGCGGCGAGCGCTACCTGGTGAGCTCCGGACCGGAGTACTTCGGCCACGCCATGCGCCTCAGTTCGAGCGACTGGGAGTGGGACGCGCAGAAGGACCTGATCAGCGCGGTCCGCAAGGGCGGCACGGTCGCGGACACCCACGTGATGACCCCCGACTTCGAGTACTGGCACGAGTTCGCGGAGCACACGTCGTGGTTCAACGGCGGCGCCGCCGACCTGATGGCCGACCGCCTCCAGGAGTGGGCCCAGGAGCGCGAGTCCCTGGAGATCCTCGACGTCGCGTGCAGCCACGGCGCCTACGGCCTGGGCATGGCGCGGCGCCATCCCCGAGCGCGGGTCCGGGCCGTGGACTGGCCCAGCGTCCTGGAGATCACCGAGCGCCACGCCGAGCAACTGGGCCTGCGCGACCGCTGGTCACCGCTCCCCGGGGACATGTTCGACATCGACTTCGGCGGTCCCTACGACCTCGTCATGCTGACCAACGTCCTCCACCACTTCGACGAGGAGACGGCCACGACCCTGCTGCGCCGGGTCGCCGGGGCCCTCAAGCCGGGCGGGCGCATCGCCCTCGTGGGTCACACCTACGAGGACGGTCAGACACCCGAGGAGAACCCGCTCCCCTTCATGTTCTCCGTGATCATGCTCGTCCAGTCGGACCACGGGGAGACGCACTCCGTCGGCACCTACAAGCGGATGATCGAGAACGCCGGACTGGTCGACCCGCAGACCTATGCGGGCGCAAAGGCCATGCACCGGCTGTTCGTGGCGGACCGCCCCCTGAACTGACCGCCCACGGACACGTGAGGAGCACCGCCATGCCCGACCCCCTCCTGCCGCCCTTCCCCCGCCCCGGGGACCCGGACCTGGCCCCCGGGCTGGGCTCGGCCTACCGGGCGGCCCGAGAACACGCGGCCCGAGCCGACGCAGACCGCACCCTCCCCGGCCCCGTGGTCGACGCGCTCGTCGAGGCCGGATTCGCCCGCCACTTCGTCCCCGCCGAGCACGGCGGCGACGCCGGGACCTTCACGGACCACCTGCACCGGGCGGCCCTGGTGGCCGAGGGGTGCGCCTCGGCCGGGTGGTGCGCCTCCCTGCTGTCCTCCCACGCCAGGTTGGCGACCTTCCTCCCCCCGGAGGGACAGAAGACACTGTGGGCCCAGGGCCCCGACGCCCGGATCTCCGCCGGGGTGGTCCCCTCGCCTGGGGCCGAGGTCTCCCGGTCGGACGGGGGGTGGGTCCTCAGCGGCCAGTGGAACTTCGTCAGCGGGGTGGACTTCGCCGACTGGATCCTGCTGGCGGCCTGGGAACAGGAGCAGGGCCGGCCCCGGCTGCGCTTCTTCGCGGTGCCCCGATCGGAGTGCCGGATCGAGGACAACTGGTTCACGGTCGGTATGCGGGGCACCGGCAGCAAGCGCGTCGTGGTCGAGTCCGTCGCCGTCCCCGCCTCCCTCAGCTTCCTCCAGGCCGACCTGCTGCACCCCGACCGGCCGGGGGCGCCACCGTTCCGGCTGGTGAACGGCCTGGCCATGGTGGCCCCGGCGCTCGGCGCCGCCCGCGGCGCCCTGGACCACTGGGCGGCCTGGATCTCCACCAAGACCGAGATGGTGATGGGGGCTCCCGTCCAGGCCAGGGACAAGGGGTCGGTCCAGCGGGCGATGGTCCGGGCCTCCTCCGCAATCGACGTCGTGGAACTGCTGATGGGTCGGACCGCCGCCATCGCCGACCTGGGCCTGCCGGTCGACGACGGCACAGTGGCCCGGGGACACCGGGACTACGGGGTCTCCGCCGAGGCGCTGGCCGACGCCGTGGAAACGGTCATGCGCGCGAGCGGGGCCCGGGGCCAGGACGAGACGAGTCCCGTCACCCGGGCCTGGCGCGACGTCCACGCCGCCACCTCCCACGCCGCCCTCCAGTTCGACGGCAACGCCGCCGTCTATGTCCGCCACGCCCTCGACCCGCAGGAGAAGACCCCATGACGCAGTCGCCGGAGGCATCCGTGCGGATCCACGAGCTGGCCTACGGCCTGGCCCTGACCGGGGCCCTGCTGGCAGCGGTCCGGCTCGGCGTGGCCGAGACCCTGGACGGTGAGTCCGCGCCGGTGGAGGAGATCGCCTCCACCGTCGGCGCGGACCCGGACGCCCTTCACCAGCTGCTGCGCGCGCTGGCCCTGCACGGCGTCTTCACCGAGGTCTCCGACCGGGTGTACGCGCACACGCCGATGTCGCGGACGCTGCGCCAGGACCTGCCCGGAAACCGTTCGGGCATGGTCCGGCTCGCGGGCGCTCCGTTCGCCTGGCGCATGTGGGAGCGCCTGGACGAGTCCGTGCGCACCGGCCGCAGCGTGCTGCCCGGGCTCTACGGCAAGGACCTCTACGACCACCTGGCCGAGGACGACCCCGTCTCGGGGGAGATCTTCGACCTGGCGATGTCCCGGTCCTCGCAGGCCGCGTCCGCGGCCCTGGCCCGCACCGTCGACCTCTCCGGGGCCGCGACCGTCGCCGACATCGGCGGCGGGACGGGCACCCTGCTGCGTTCTCTGCTGCTGGCCCACCCCGACCTGCGCGGCGTGCTGTTCGACCTGCCCCGGGTGGTCGCCCGCGCCGAACCCGACCTGTCCGGGGACGGGGCGCTCGCGGACCGCTGCGAGGTCATCGCCGGAGACGCCCTGGTGGACCTGTCGGTCAAGGCGGACGTGTACGTGTTCAAGGGCGTCCTGCACATGTGGGACGACGAGGCGGTCGTGGGGGTCCTGCGCAGGGTGGTGGCCGCCGCGCCGTTCGACGCGCGGGTCGTCCTCCTGGAGCAGGTGCTGGACCGGACCGCCTCCCGGCGTGCGGGAGCGCTCATGGACCTGCTGATGCTCGTCAGCCAGGGCGGCCGGGAGCGGACGGAGGCCGAGTTCGCCGACGTGCTCGGCCGCGCCGGACTGAAGGTGCGGCGCACCGTTCCCGCCGGACCGACACATCACATGATCGAGGCGGTCCTGGCGTGACCCGCCGCCGTACAGACCACCGCTGACCCGGTGCCGCCCCCCCCGCGGCGGTACGCGCGGGGCGGCCCGGTCGGCACCGCTCCCGAAAGGAGTCCCACCGCCGTGAAAGTACTGTTCACCACCTACGGCACCCGGCCGCACTACTTTCCCCTGGTCCCGCTCGCCTGGGCCTTCCACAGCGAGGGCCACGACGTCCGGGTCGCGGGCCCTCCCGCCCTCACCGAGCCGCTGCGGGAGTCGGGGCTGCTGGGCGTGCTGGTCGGCGAGGACGCCGACGTCTCGGCCTTCCTGCGCCAAGGCGCCTTCCGCCGGAAGTCCCCGGTGGAGGGCGAGGACGCCGAGGCCACACTGCGCCGCTTCGTCGCGGGCATCGCCCCCATCGCCTCGCTGCGGAGCCGGGCCATGGAGGACGACCTCATCGCGTTCGCCCGAGATTGGCGCCCGGACCTGGTCGTCTACGACCCCACCACCTTCGCCGGGGCGGTGGTGGCCCAGGTCCTGGGCATCCCCGCCGTGTGCCACACCTACGGCATGTCGCGCCAGTTCCGCATCGAGCTGGAGGGGCTGGTCGGCCCGGAGCCCACGGCCGACTACGCGGCCCTGTTCGAGCGGCACGGGGTGGACGTGCTCATCGAGCCCGCGGCCTGGGTGGAGCCCTGCCCGCCCGGTCTGCGGTGGGTACCCGCGTCCGAGGAGCACCGGACGCCGCTCGACGCGCCCCGCCACTCCATCCGCTACATCCGCTTCAACGGTTCGGGCTTCACCCCGCCGGACGTGCTGGAACCGACCGGCAGGCGCCGGGTGGTCGTCACCCTGGGGCCCTCGCAGGAGCAGAAGCTCGGTCCCGACGTGCTGGTCAAGGCCCGGACCGTGGTCGGCGCCGCGGCCGAGCTCGACGTGGAGGTCGTCGCCACCGTGGGTGGCACCTCCGAGCAGGGCCGCGCCTACCTGGAGGGCATGCCCCCCAACGTGCGCACCGTGCCCTGGGTCCCCCTGCACCTGCTGGCGGACGCCGCCGACGTGCTGGTGCACACGGGCGGTACCGGGACGATGCTCACCACCGCGGCGTGCGGTCGGCCCCAGCTGGGGATCAGCACCATGCCCTACGCGGTCTTCAACTCCGAGCAGCTGGCCCAGGCAAAGGCGGGGCTCCACGTCCCCGCCGCCGAGGTCGACGCGGACCGGATCCGCTCCGCCGTCGCCGACCTCCTTGACGACCCCTCGTTCGCGGAGGGCAGCCGGGCGCTGCGCGAGGAGATCGAGGCGCAGCCGTCTCCGGCCGAGGTCGTGCACGAACTGGAGGGCCTGGCGGGATGAGCGGCGGCGGAGAGAGGACGCGCACGTCCGTGGACGTGCTGGTGGTCGGCGGGGGACCGGTGGGGCTGATGCTCGCCGCGGAACTCCGCCTGTGCGGAGTGGAGGTGACGGTGCTGGAGAAGGAGCCGACGCCCAACCCCCATTCCCGGGCCTTCCGGCTCCAGCCCCGCACACTGGAACTCCTCGACGCCCGCGGGCTGCTCGAGCGCTTCCGCGAAGGGCACAAGGAGTGGCCCTACACCCATTTCGCGGGCATCTCCCCGCTGCTCGACCTGAGGCGGACGGGCGGGGCGCACCCCTACTCCCTCATGATCCCCCAGACGCACACGGAGGCCCTGCTGGCGGAGCACGCCCTGGAACTGGGCGCGGACCTGCGGCGGGGACACGTGCTCGTGGCCCTGGACCAGGGCGGCGAGCGGGTGACGGCCGAGGTCGAGGGGCCGCGGGGGCGCTACTCGATCGAGGCGTCCTTCCTGGTCGGCTGCGACGGGGGCAGGAGCACCACCCGGGAGCTGGCCGGGATCGCGTTCCCGGGGACCGCCCCCCGGGTGTCGGCGATGCTCGCCGACGCGGTGGTGGAAGATCCCGGGCAGCTGCCCATGGGGGTGCCCGGGACGCTGCGCGGCGCCGCGGGGCTGCTCATGGCCGTGACCCTGGAGGAGCCCTACACCCGTGTGCTCACCACCGAGTTCACCGCCCCCGGCGAGGAGGAGCGGGACGGGCCGCCCACCCTGGAGGAGTTCACCGCGGGCGTGCGCAGGGTGAGTGGTCACGACGTCGGGCTCCGCGACGCCCGCTGGCTCTCCCGGTTCACCGACTCCACCCGGCTCGCCGAGGTGTACCGCCGGGGGCGGGTGCTGCTCGCCGGTGACGCCGCGCACATCCACTTTCCGATCGGCGCCCAGGGACTCAACCTCGGCCTCCAGGACGCCGCCAACCTGGGCTGGAAGCTGGCCGCGCACCTGCGGGGCCGGTCACCCGAGGACCTGCTCGACACCTACGGGACCGAACGCCGTGCCGTGGCCGAGCGGGTGCTGCGCGAGACGCGGGCCCAGCTGGCCCTCATGGACACCGGCGCCTCCGTGGACCCCCTGCGCGAGCTGTTCGGCGAGATGCTGGAGGTGGAGGAGACGAACCGCTTCCTCGCCTCGCTGGTGGCGGGGACCGATGTCCGCTACGACTTCGGGCGGGCCGACACGAGGTTCGAGGGCGCCTTCGCCCCTCCGATCCGGGTGAAGGCGGAGGACGGCGAGCACGACCTCCTCGGGCTCCTGCGCACCGGCCGGGGGGTGCTCGCGGCCTCGGGGGCCGCCGCCGCCCGCCTTCGCGCGACCGTGCGGGCGTGGGAGGAGACGGTGGACACGGTCGAGGTGCAGGGGCTGGAGGAGCACGGTCTGTCGGCGCTCCTGCTCCGGCCCGACGGCCATGTGGCCTGGGAGTGCGGACCCGGTGACGGAACCGGGGACGCTTCCCCCGAGGCCGCCCTGGGCCGGTGGTTCCGGCCGCGCTCCGGCTGACGGGCCGCCCGGAGCGGGCACCGGAGACCGCTAATCCCGACCCAGGCCGGCCTCGTAGGCGAGCAGACCGGCCTGGGTCCGGTTGTCGCAGCCCAGCTTCTCCAGGAGCCGGGAGACGTGGCCCTTGACGGTGGCCTCGGTGAGGAAGAGGCGCCGGGCGATCTGCCCGTTGGTCAGCCCCTCGCCCAGACAGGCCAGCACCTCGACCTCGCGGTCGGTGAGGGAGGACACCAGGGTCGCCCGGTCCAGGCGGGAGTTCCGGTCCGTCTGCGCGGAGGTGATCAGGCGCCGGGTGGCCTCGGGCGACATGACGGTGTGCCCCCGGGCGGCGATGCGCACCAGGTCCACCAGCTCCTCCGGCGGGGTGGACTTGAGGAGGAAGCCCGCGGCGCCCGCGCGCAGGGCGCGCAGCACGTACTCGTCGGTGTCGAAGGTGGTCAGGGCGACCACCACCGGCGGAGCGGTCAGGGAGGTGATCTCCTCCGTGGCGCCGATGCCGTCGCGCACGGGCATGCGCAGGTCCATCAGGACGAGGTCGGGGCGGTGGAGCCGCACCGCGTCGACGGCGGCGTCGCCGTCGTGCGCCTGGCCGACGACGGTGATGCCCGGGTCCACGCCCAGGATGGTCTTCAGGTGGGCGCAGACCATGGGGTCGTCGTCCACGATCAGGATCCGCAGTGCCGCGGTCAAGGGTGGGCCCTTTCCGTGAAGGGGACGTGGGCGGGGAGGGTGGCCTGGACCTCGAACCCCCCGGAGTCGGCGGGGCCCGCGGTCAGGGTGCCGCCCAGGAGTTCGGTCCGGCGGAGCAGGCCGGCGAGGCCGCGGCCGGAACCGGAGGCGACCAGGTCGGGGTCGGGGGCCCGGGTCGGCGCGCTGTTGCGCACCAGGAGCCGGACGGCGGTGGGGCCGTAGGACAGCAGGACCGACACCCGCGCTCCGGGGGCGTGCTTGCGCGCGTTGGTCAGCGACTCCTGGAGCAGGCGGTACAGGGTGGCGGCGACCAGGGGGGAGGCCAGGGAGGGGTCGCCCCGGGTCTCCAGGTCCACGGGGGTGCCGGTGCGGCGGGTGTCCTCGACCAGCGCGCCGGGGTCGGGGTCGGTGAGGGGTTCCGGGCCGTGCCCCCGGGAGAGCACGCCGGTGAGGTCGCGGAGTTCTCCCAGGGCGCGGTACCCGGTGGCGCGCAGGTCCTCGGCGGCGGAGCGGACGGCCTCGTCGGTCGCGGTGACGCGCAGCGCCCCGGCCTGGAGCACGATCAGGCTGACCCGGTGGGTGACGATGTCGTGCATCTCGCCGGCCAGCCGCGCGCGCTCCTCGGCCCGGGCCTGTTCGGTGAGCAGGTGCTGCTCTTTCTCGGCCCGCTCGGCCCGTTCGTTGAGCGCCCCGACCAGGCTGCGGTGGGTGGACAGGTACAGGGCGGTGGCCGCCGCCAGGCTCGTGAACAGGAAGGTGCGCAGCCCCGCGCC
The DNA here is from genome assembly GCF_045446735.1 of Nocardiopsis protaetiae. NCBI lineage: Bacteria > Bacillati > Actinomycetota > Actinomycetes > Streptosporangiales > Nocardiopsidaceae > Nocardiopsis > Nocardiopsis protaetiae. The sequence continues at coordinate 24,640 of NZ_JBJJBV010000040.1, read as the reverse complement.
GCTGACGCCGGTGGGGTCGGCGGTCAGCAGGCTCACCGCGGCCAGGGCTCCGAGGGAGGCCCAGAGCAGGCGGTCGGCCGCGCACCGCGAGGCGGCGGTGTAGGCGACGAAGGGCGCGGTGGGAGGGAACCAGGCCAGGGAGTGGGTCGCGGCGTCGGTGGCGAAGAGGGGGCCGGAGACCAGCGCGGCGGCGATGGCGAGCGCGCCCGCGCCGACGGTGGTCCACAGGACGGCCAGGGGCCGGGTGCGCCGCCACGCGAGGGTGGCCGCGAGCAGCAGGCACACGGTCAGCACCGCCGCGGGCGGGACCGGCGAGTCCTGGTGGACCGTGTGGGCCAGGGCCACCCCCATGAGGGCGCTGACACCGATGGCGACCGCGTCCGTCCAGGTGCGCCGATCCACGGGGGGAAGGCCGAAACGCATGCGCCCAGCCTAGACGGCGGAGCCCCCGCCGTTTTGCCGGATGCCGGATATCGGCGAGGGTGGGGGCATGACACGCCGCAGCAGCGTTACACCCGATGTCGTCCTCCACCGCTACGCCGCCTTCACCGCCGACCCCGCCGGGGGCAACCCGGCCGGTGTCGTGCTCGACGCCGCGGGCCTGGACCCCGAGCGCATGACCGCCCTGGCCGCCGAGGTGGGCTACTCCGAGACCGCGTTCGTCACGGCCCGCGACGACGCGGCCCGGCGGTTCGCCGTGCGCTACTTCAGCCCGCTGGCCGAGGTCGACTTCTGCGGGCACGCGACGATCGCGACCGCCGTGGCCCTGGCGGAGGAGATCGGCCCGGGGGAGATCACCCTGGACACCGCGGCCGGGGAGATCCCGGTCCACACGGCCGCCGACGCCTCGGGCGCCCTGCGCGCCGCGCTCACCAGCGTTCCGACCCGCTCCCGCCCGGCAGACGGGGACGAGGCCGACGAGGCGCTGGCCGCCCTGGGCTGGGAGCGGTCCGACCTGGACCCGGAACTGCCCCCGCACGTGGCCTTCGGCGGGGTGCACCACCTGGTCCTCGCCGCGGGCACGCGCGCCAGGCTGGCCGACCTCGACTACGACTTCGACGGCCTGGCCGGGGTGATGCGGCGCCGCGGCTGGACCACCGTGCAGCTGGTGTGGCGGGAGGGCCCAGCCCTCTTCCACGCCCGCGACCCGTTCCCCGTCGGCGGGGTCGTCGAGGACCCGGCGACCGGTGCCGCCGCGGCGGCGCTCGGCGGCTACCTGCGGACCCTGGGCCTGGTCCCGCCGGAGGGCACCGTCGTCGTCCGCCAGGGGGAGGACATGGGCCGCCCGGGGACGCTGACCGTGGACATCGACCGCGACGACCCGCGCGTCCGGGTGAGCGGCCGGGCGGTGCGGCTGCCGGAGTGAGGTCCGGGGCGCCGGGCGCGCGGTGGCTCAGGCCGCGAGGGAGGACTCCCGGCGGTCGCCGTCGAAGACCACGCGCGTCGTCCCGGTGGCGTAGTCGACGGTGGCGGTGGCGCCGTCGCGCTCAGTGGGAGTGCGGGGCGTCGCTCTCGGTGTCCGTGTGGTCCTCCGGTGCGCCTGCGCCGTCGGCGGTGGTCATGGTGAACTCGGCGGTCCGCACCTCGCCGTTGTGCTTGAAGTCGAGGAAGAGCCGGTAGTCGCCGGTCGAGGGCACCTGGGCCCCGAACGTGATCTCGGGCCCGGCCTCGGTCACGCCGTCCCCGGGCTCGCCCTCGGGGTGGACGTGCAGGTAGGCGAGGTCGCCGGCGCGCAGCGCGACGAGGTGGCCGTAGGCGCCGAGGTAGGGCTCCAGGTCGGTGACCTCCTCGCCGTCCCTGGTGACGGTGAGGGTGACCGCGTTGGTCCGGCCGGGGACGAGGTCGCCGTCGAGGGTGACGGTGTAGCCGTCCACCTCGGCGGTCCGCGCGGGTGCGGGCAGGGCCCGCGCCTCGTGGTCGCCGGAGACCGTGAGGTCCGCGCCCAGGGTGAGGCCGTCCCCGCTCTCCCGCGGGACGAAGTCGGCGAACATCCGATAGGGGCCGGGGGTATCCAGCTCCAGCGGGATGCTCCAGGTGCCGTCCCGGGCCATCTCGGGGTGCACATGCCGGTAGCCGCTCATGTCGCGGCCGACCACGATCAGGTGCATCCGCTCGTCGTGCGACTCCTCGAACGCGGTCACGGGCTCGCCGTCGGGTCCCAGGACGCGGAACGCGAGGGTCTCCTCCTCGCCCGCCCGGCCGGGGGTCCGCACCGGGTCGAGGGTGTAGCCGTCCTGGGAGATCTGTAGGCCGGAGGGCGTGTGCGCGGCGTTCGCGGTGCTCTCCCCGTCGGTGGCGCCGTCCGCGGCGCCGTCGGTGGGGCCGGTCGTGCCGTCGTGGCCGGTGTGCCCGCTCGTCCCGGCGGTGTCCGGGAGCAGGGGGCCCACCAGGCCGCCGGCCCCCAGTGCTCCGCCGAAGGCCACGGCCAGGCCCAGTCCGTAGAGCCCGAGCTTGGCGGGGACGTTCATCGTCGGTGTCCTTTCCTTGCGGCCGGTCCCGGTGGGGCCGTCGGCGATATTTCAAGGAATACCATACCCCCCCAGGGTATACAAGCCCGAGTCCGGGGTCGCCCCACCGCCTTCTCGGGCGGGCCCGCGGGCGGATCAGCGCAGGTCGCGCCGCATCAGCACCCGGGGATGGCCGGACAGCACCGACGTGGTGTCGGCGGCGTGGACGAACCCGGCGCGCTCGAAATTCCTCCGCAGCCCGGGGTAGGCCATCGTCAGATCCACCCGGGCGTCGCCGTTGTCCAGCGGATAGGCCTCGACCACGGGCGCGCCGTGCGCGCGGGCGAACTCGACCGCCCCGGCGATCAGCGCGTGCGAGATCCCCTGCTTGCGGTGCCCCGGGCGCACCCGGACGCACCACAGCGACCACACGGGCAGGTCGTCGACGTGCGGGATCTTGCGGTTGCGGGCGAAGGCCGTGTCCGCGCGCGGCGCCACGGCGGCCCAGCCGACCGGTTCGTCGCCGTCGTAGGCGAGCACCCCCGGCGCGGGCTCCCCGCGGCACAGCCCGGCGACGTACTCGCCGCGCGCGGGACCGCGCAACTCCTTGTTCAGCGCGGACGGGACCCGGTAGCTGAGGCACCAGCACACGTTGGCGTCGGGAGACTTCGGACCCACCAGGGCCCGCACGTCCTCGAACACCGTTGCCGGACGAACATCGATCGCCATGGCGCCAGGATGCCACGCGCGACGGACGGAACCGTCCCGGCCCTCGGCGGACCGGGTGCGCGCGGAACCCGGTGCGCGCGACTTCCGCCATGCCCCCGTCGGATCCGGGGCGGTCCTCCCGGGCATCGTGGGCACCGGACTGATCGCCTCGGGGACCATCACGTTCCCGCCCCGGAGGCCGACGGCCGCCCCGCGCCGCCGAGGGACACCGCGCGGGGGGCGGTGCGGCCCTCGGCGAAGGCCGCACCGAAGGCGGTCCCGCCCAGGGCGGACCGCGCCGCGGCGGTGATCCGGTCGACGTCCCCGCGCTCCTCGGGGGGCAGGGGCGCGGCCGCGGACTCGCGCAGGGCGGCGGCCCCGCCGAGGAGGCGGGCGGCCTCCTCCGGGTCGCCCGCCAGGACGGCCGTGCCGGCCAGGCCTTCGAGGGCGAGCGCGACGGCCCTGGGGTCGCCGGTGTCCCGGGCCACGGCCAGGCCCTCCCGGTGGAGTTCCCCGGCCGCGGCGGCGTCCCCCCGCTGCTCGGCGGTGAAGCCGAGCTCGGCCAGCCCGAGCGCGATGCCCGGGGCGAACCGCACCTCGCGCTCCCAGGCGAGGGCGTCGCGCATGTGGGCCTCGGCGTCGTCGAGGCGGCCCGCCCGGCGGGCGGTGAGGGCCAGGCCGGTGAGTGCGAAGGCCTCGCCGGGGCGGTAGCCGTGCTCGGCGGCCAGGCTCCGGCCCTGCTCGTGCCACCGGTCCGATCCGGCGTGGTCGCCCGCCAGCAGGGCGATCCGGCCCAGCCCGGAGCGGAGCAGCGAGACCTGGAGCCACAGCCCGAGCTCCTCGGCCAGACGTAGCCCGTCGCGGCACAGGTCGGCGGACCGGCGGTGGTCGCCCTTGATCTCCGCGAGCCGGGCCAGCAGGTCGATGGCCCGGACCTGCCCCCACCGGTCCCCGAGCTCCTCGAAGAGCGCCAGGCTCTCCTCCCCGGACCGTTCGAGGGTGGCGAGGTCACCGCGGACGAGGGCCTGGTCGGCCTCGGTGGCCAGCGCCGCCGCGGTGCCCCAGCGGTCGCCGAGCCGACGGAACACCGGCAGCGCCCGGCCCACCAGCTCCCGGCTGAGGTCCAGGTCCCCGGCGCCCAGCAGCACGTCGCTCAGAAACCACTCGGCCCTGGCGCGGCCGCCCGGGTCGGTGATGGTCTCCGCGGGCGTGTCGAAGTCCTCGGCGTGCTCGCTCAGCAGGTCCAGGCCGGTCCGCCAGGCCCGCGCCCTCGCCCGCGCCGCGGCGGGGGCCTGGGCCCGGACGCCCAGCGCCGTCCCGAACGCGCGCCGCGCCTCACCGATCCGGCCGCGCAGGTACCAGTACCAGGCCAGCGCGTTGACCAGGCGCAGCGCGCGGTGGGCGTCGTTCCGCTGGACCGCTCCCTCCAGCGCCGCGCGCAGGTTGCCGTGCTCGGCGTCCAGCCGCCCGAGCCAGAGCCGCTGTTCGGAGCCGTACAGCCGCGGCTCCGCGCGTTCGGCCAGCCCGGTGTAGTGGTCCAGGTGCCGCAGGCGCACCCGCTCGGCCTCGCCGGCTTCCTCCAATCGCTCCAGGGCGTAGGCCGCGACCGATTCGAGCAGCCGGTAGCGGGCCCCGCCCGCGCCCTGGACCCTGACCACCATCGAACGGTCGACCAGGCGGGCCAGCAGGTCGAGGACGTCGCCGCGCGCCACGTCGCCGCCGTCCGCGCAGACCTCCTCGGCCGCCTCCAGCGTGCAGCCCTCCGCGTGCACCGCGAGCCTGCGCAGGACGAGGCGTTCGGGCCCGGACAGCAGCTCCCAGCTCCAGTCGATCATCGCGCGCAGGGTCCGCTGCCGGGCCGGGCCGCCCCGGTGCCCTGAGGAGAGCAGCCGGAACCGGTCGTCGAGCCGGTCGGCCAGGTCGTGGACGTCCAGCGCGCGCAGCCGGGTGGCCGCCAGCTCCAGGGCCAGCGGAACGCCGTCCAGCCGGCGGCAGACCGCCGCGACCGCGCGGGCGTTGTCGGCGTCGACCGCGAACCCCGGGACCGCGGCCGCCGCGCGCGCCTCGAACAGCCGGACGGCGCTGAACCTCCGCAGCTCCGCGGGCCCGACGTCGGCCGGATCGCGGGGCGTCCGGAGCGGCGGGACCGGCCAGACCGACTCCCCGGCCAGCCCCAGGGGTTCCTGGCCGGTGGCGAGGATGCGCACGTCCGGCGCCGCCCGCAGGAGCCGCTCGCCCAGCGCGGCGACCTCGTCGACCACGTGCTCGCAGTTGTCCAGGACGAGCAGCACCCGGCGGCCGCGCAGCGCCTCCACGAGCCGTTCGGCCGGATCGGCGGGCACCCCGGAGCGCGGCAGGGCGGACGTGGTGTCGTCGCGGATGCCGAGCACGGCGCCGACGGCCTCCGCGAGCCGTCCGCCGTCCGGCTCCCCGGCCGCCCGGTCCAGGCCGGCCAGCTCGACCAGCCACACGCCGTCCCGGTGGTCCGCGGCGGCCCGCGCGGCGGTCTCCAGGGCCAGGCGTGTCTTGCCGACCCCGCCGGGGCCGGTGAGGGTGACCAGCCGGGCGGACTCCAGCAGCGCCCGGACCCGCGCCGCCGCCTCCTCGCGCCCGACCAGTTCGCTGAGCTGTGCGGGGAGGTTGGTCCGCGGCGGCGTTCCGGGCGCGGCGGCCAGGGCCGAGTCCTGTTCGAGGATGCGCCGGTGGAGCCCGGCGATCTCCGGGCCGGGGTCCAGGCCCAGCTCCTCGCGCAGGCGGGCCCGCAGGTCGTCGTAGGTCTCCAGCGCCTCGCTCTGCCGACCGGCGCCGTACAGGGCCCGCATGTACGCCGAGCGCAGCCGTTCGCGCAGCGGGTGGCGTTCCACCAGGTCGGCCAGCTCGCCCGTAGGCGCGCCCGGCTCCCCGGCCTCCAGGCGCGCCTCCTCCCGCTCTTCGAACGCGGTGAGCCGCCGCTCCTCCAGGAACGCGATGACGGGCTGGGCGAACCCCGCGTCGGCGAAGTCGGCGTAGGCCGGCCCCCGCCACAGGTCCAGCGCCTCGGTCAGCAGAGCCGCCCGCGACCGCGGCCCGGAGGCCTCACGGGCCTTCGCCAGCAGGGCGGTGAAACGCGTCGCGTCCACGGCCCCGGCGTCCGCCCGGAGCCGGTACCCGAGGGACTCCTCGAAACCCACCAGGTCCCGGGCGCCCGGCTCGGCCTCGTCCAGGGCCCGGCGCAGCCGCGAGACCTTGACCTGGAGCGCCCCGACCGGGTTGCGCGGCGGGGCGTCGCCCCACAGGTCGTCGACCAGCCGGTCCACCGGCACCGGCCGCCCCTCGTGCCCGATCAGGACGGCGAGCAGCGCGCGGACCTGTGCCCCGCGCACCGCCACCGGGGCGCCGTCGGCCGTCCATACCCCCAACGGCCCGAGCACCCCGAATCGCATGCACCCAAGCTACCAAGCGGTGCCCCCGCGGTTTCGGGCCGCCTCACCCCTGCCGCCACCGGCGGAAAGCGCGCGGTAAGTGCCGGACAAGTGCCCGCGGACATGCTCGGACCACACCGAACCCTTTCGAGGAGAACCACCGTGAGATCCCCTGTGAACAGGACCACCGGCGCCAGGTCGCGCTGGGTCCTGGGCCTGCTGGCCTTCTCCAGCCTGATCACTTCGCTCGACTTCACCATCGTGTACGTGGCACTGCCCGACATCGCCCGCCAGGTGGGGCTGTCCGGCCACGCCACCCAGTGGGTGGTCAGCGCCTACGCCATCTTCTTCGGCGGCTTCCTGCTGCTGGGCGGCCGCTCGGCCGACCTGCTGGGCCGCCGCCGCGTGTTCGTCCTGGGCATGGTGCTGTTCGGCGTCGCGTCCCTGCTGGGCGGCCTGGCGACCTCGCCCGAGGCGCTGATCGCCGCCCGTGCCCTCCAGGGGGTCGGCGGGGCCGCCCTGTTCCCCGCCACGCTCTCCCTGGTCACCACCGGGTTCGCCGAGGGCCCCGTGCGCATCCGGGCGCTGGCCGTGTGGGCCATGGCCGGTGCGGGCGGGCTGAGCCTGGGCGCGCTGCTCGGCGGGGTCCTGACCCACGTGTTCGGCTGGCAGGCGGTGTTCCTGGTGAACGTGCCGCTGGTCGCGGCGGGCATCGCGGGCGCGTTCGCCCTGCTCGCCCCCGACGGCCCGCGCGAACGGGGGCGCGGCTTCGACATCCCGGGCGCCCTGACCAGCACGGCCGGGCTGACCCTCCTCGTGTTCGCCATCGCCCAGGGGCCCGAGACCGGCTGGACCACGCCCTCCGTCCTCACCTCCGCCGTCCTGGCCGTGGTGCTGCTGGCCGCGTTCGTCGCCATCGAGGCGCGCACCGCGAACCCGCTGATGCCGCTGCGCCTGTTCGCCAACCCCCACCTGCGCGCGGGCCTGCTGGTGATCCTCACCTTCGGCATCACCATGCAGAACCTCGTGTACTTCCTCACCCTCTACTTCCAGGACGTGCTCGGCTACTCGGCTTTGCAGGGAGGCCTGGCCTTCCTGAGCCTGTCCGTGATCATCGCGTTCGCCAACTTCGTCGCCGAGCGCCTGATCATCCGCATCGGGGCCCGCGCGACCCTGGTCATCGCCCTGCTGCTCGGCTCCGGCGGCGGCGCGCTGCTGGCCGTCGGCATGCGCGCGGACGGCTCGTACTGGACGATCCTCGCCGGGCTGGTCGTCTACGGCCTGGGCATGGGGACGATCTACCCGACCATGTTCGGCACCTCCGGGACCGGCGTGGCCGACGAGGACCAGGGCGCCGCCGGCGGCATGGCCAACACCGCCCTCCAGATCGGCACCAGTGTGGGCCTGGCCGTCCTGGTCGGCGTCTCCGCCTCCGGGCTCGCCGACCTGACCGGCGAGGCCCTGCGCACCGCCGCCTCCGACGGCCTGCGCAACGCGGTCTACGTCGCGGCCGGGCTCACCCTGGCGGGCATCCTCGCCGCCCTGACCCTGCCCCGCCGCACCGCCCCGGTCCCGCCGCCCGCCGCCCACGGCACCGAGGAGGCCGCCCCTGCCCGGACATGAGAACCAGGACATGAAAACCCGGGTATGAAAGCCCGGACGTGAAAAAGGCCCTGCTCGGCAGGGCCTTTGTCGTGTCCGAGGTGACTCCGCCCCCAGGCTCTTCGCGGCCGGGGGTCAGCGGACGAGGCCGTGTTCGTGGGCGAAGACGGCGATCTGCACCCGGTCGCGCAGCCGGAGCTTGCGCAGGATGGAGCCCACGTGGGTCTTGATCGTGGACTCGCTGGAGTGGATGCGCGTGGAGATCTCCGCGTTGCTCAGACCCCGCGCGACGGCGTCCAGGACCTCGCGCTCCTTCTCGGTGAGCTGCTCGAACTCCTTGGGCAGGGGAGCGCGCGCCCGGTGGTCGCCGTCGAGGAGGGCCGCGAGGTCGTTGGGGGCCAGCACGGCGTTCCCACGGTGGACCGTGCGGATCGCGTCGCAGAGCATCGCCGGGGTGGTGTCCTTGAGCAGGAACCCGCTCGCTCCGTAGCGGATCGCCGCGGTGGCGCGTTCGTCGAGGTCGAAGGTGGTGAGCACCACGACCCGCACGGGGCGCCGGCGGCGCGCCACCCGTGCCGGGGCGAAGATCTCCCGGGTGGCGGAGACGCCGTCGAGTTCGGGCATCCGCAGGTCCATCAGGACGAGGTCCGGCTGGAGCCGGTCGACGGCCAGCACCGCCTCGCGGCCGTCCGCGGCCTGCCCGACCACGTCGAGGTCGGGCTGGGAGTCGATGATGACCGCCACACCGGAGCGGAACAGGTCCTGGTCGTCGACGACCAGGACCCTGATGGGAGGTGTCGGCTCGTTCAACTCTTCCTCGCGGCTCGGAAGGGAAGCCATGCCCGGGCGACATAGCGCTCTTCTCCGTCGGCGGACTTTTGCCCCACACTCAGCCACCCGCCCACGGATTCCAGTCGTCGGACCATACCCCGCTGCCCCAGACCGGGGCTGTCCCGGGCGTCCGGAGCCGACGTGTCGACCGTGTTCTCGACCTCCAGGTACAGGCCGTCGTCCCAGTGCTGCCCGACCCGCACCCCCGTTCCGCGGCGGCCGTGTTTCAGCGCGTTGGTGAGCATCTCCTGGAGCGTGCGGTAGGCGACCACGTGGATCTCCGGCGGCAGCGGACGCGGGATCCCGCCGACGGAGGACTCCACGTCGTTGCCTGCGGTGCGCACCCCCTCGACCAGGTCGTTGAGGTCGGTGCTGTCCGGCACCTCGGCCTGTGAACCCTCACTGGTCGAGGTGAGCACCGACCGCACGTCGTTCAGGGAGCGGCGTGAGGTGGCCGCGATGTTGGCGAGCGTCTCCTGGATCATCCGCTCGTCCTTGAGGTCGCGGAACTGTGCCGACTCGGCCTGGGCCAGGATCACCGCGAGGGAGTGGCCCACCACGTCGTGCACGTCGCGGGCGAGCCGGGTCTGCTCGGCGCGCAGCCTGGCGATCTCGTCGGAGCGGGCGGCCTCCTGCTCGGCCTCGACGCGCGCCTGCTGCGAGGCCTGCGCCGAGCGCGCGGTGCGCACGGCCAGCCCGACCAGCCAGGGCACACCGAGGAGCAGCGCGGCGATCGGCGCGACGAAGAGGTAGTTCGCGACCACCACGGACAGGGGACCCCGCCCGTACAGCGAGACCAGACCCAGCTGGTCGAGCACGTGGGTGGTCACGAGCACGGCGCCGACCGGGATCGAGGCCAGGCTCGCCCAGAGCACGGTCCGGCCGCCCCAGCAGGCGAGGGCGAACGCCACGTAGGCGACGGAGAGCTGGGCGGCCAGGATGTCGCCGTCCCGCCACAGCTGGATCAGGCCCGTGAACCAGACGACGACCAGCGCCAGGGCGCCCTGGTGGCGCGCCAGCGCGCACGCCAGCGCCGAGCCCGCCGTGACGACGGCCGCCGTGGCGACCATCGACACCCGTGAGTACTGCTGGTACGGGACCGCGTCGAAGGGGAGACCGCGGAGGGGGGCGCCCAGCCCCGAGTACACGATCATCTCCAGCAGCGTCGGCGCGCCCTGGAGACGCGCGACGACCTCCAGCACCCCGAGGGTGAGGACGGGCATGGCCAGCGCCGCGTCGGGCGCGTAACGGCGGATTCCTTCCACACCGATCATGGTGCTCGTTCCGGCAGGCGATTGCGAACACGTCCCCGGTCAGCGGTCACGCGGCCGTGCCCCGGGCCGTGCCCTGGGCGGAGGCCCCGCTCAGCGCGGCTTCGAGCCACGTCTCCAGCAGGGCGCGGTACCCCCAGCCCTGCGCCCCGAACATCTTCGGCACCTGCGACCGGTCGGTCATCCCGGGCATGGTGTTGACCTCGTTCAGCACGGGACCGTCCTGGGTCAGGAAGAAGTCCACCCGGGCCAGGCCCCGGCAGCCCAGGGCCCGGTAGACCCGTTCGGTCGCCTCCCGCAACGCCGTGTGCTCGTCGGCCCCCATCGCGGGGGAGAGCACGAACCGTGCGGACCCGTCGTACTTGGTGGCCGTGTCGAAGAGCCCGTCGTCGAGGACGATCTCCAGCGGAGTGCTGATCAGCAGCTCACCGCCGGGGAGTTCGGCGACGGCCAGGTCGATCTCACGGCCGGTGACGACCTCCTCGACCAGGACGCGCTCGTCCAGCTCCAGTGCCTGCTCCAGCGCCGGACGCAGCCCGGCGGCGTCACGCACCAGCGACACGCCGTGGCTCGAACCGGCGGCGACCGGCTTGACCACGACCGGGCGGTCGAAGCCCAGGGAGTCCAGATCCGCGCGGGTGACCAACCGGCCCGGCGCGGTCGCGACACCGACGGCCCCGGCGACGAGCTTGGTCACCCACTTGTCCATCCCGAGGGCGCCGGCGCGCAGCGGCGAACCCGCGTACGGCACACCGGCCAGGTCGCAGAGCGCGGCCAGGGCGCCGTCCTCGCCGCGGGGACCGTGCACGACCGGCAGAACGGCGTCGCAGCCGGCCAGGACGCCCACCGCCCCGGCCAGGCTCTCGGCGACCGACGGACCCAGCGCGGAGCCGCCCGGGCCCGACCAGAGCCCGTCCCGGTGGATGGTCAGCGGGACCACCTCGTACCGGCCCCCGTCCAGGGCGGCGGCGACCGAGGCGGCGGAGGCCAGGGAGACCTCGTGCTCGCTGTTCTGGCCGCCGCCGATGACGGCGACCCTGAGCGGGGTGTTCACGGGAGGGTTCACAGTGTGGTCCTTAGCAGTCGCGGCCCCAGGCCGGTGACGATCTCGTGCGGGATGGTGTCGCTCCAACGGGCCCAGTCCTCGACGGTGGGCTCTCCTTCGTGGCCGGGTCCGAAGACCACGGCGCCCGTTCCCGGGTGCACCGGGTCCGCGCCGAGGTCGACGACCGCCTGGTCCATGGAGATCCGTCCGCGCAGTCTGCGGCGGCGTCCCCCCACCAGGACCTCGGCGCGCCCGGAGGCGACCCGGGGCAGGCCGTCGGCGTAACCGATCGGTATCAGGCCGAGGCGGGTCGGCCGGTCGGTGACGTCGGAGTGCCCGTAACCGATGCCGGTTCCGGCCGGGACCTCGCGGACCTGGACCACCGGGGCGGTGAGCCGCAGCGCGGGGTTCAGGGCCGTGGTCCCCGAAGGGTCGATGCCGACCAGTCCGGCGCCCACCCGCACGAGGTCCAGGTGGGTGCTCCCGTCGGTCAGGGCGGCGGCGGTCGCCGCCAGGTGCCGGAGCCCCGGCCGCAGTCCCGCCGCTCTGGCGAGGGCGAAGCCGCGCAGCAGCGCCCGGCGGCCCGACCGTGTGGTGGGGTCGCCGGGCCGGTCGGCGCACGGCAGGTGCCCCATGACGCCGACGACCTCGACCAGGTCGGCGCGTTCGGCGTCGCGGGCACGGGCGAAGAGCCGCGGCCAGTCGTCCGGTGGGGCTCCGTCGCGCGCCATGCCGGTGTCGAGGTGCAGGTGGACCCGCACCCGCCGACCGGCCCGGGCGGCACCGGCCACCACACGGTTCAGGTGTTCGAGACTCGGAACCGCCAGGTCGACGCGGTGCCGCGCGGCCGCGGGGGCGTCGAGGTCGACGGGGTTGAGCCAGCTCAGGACCGGTGCGCCGATCCCGGCCCGGCGCAGTACCAGGGCCTCGTCCAGCGAGGTCACCCCCAGCCATCGAGCGCCGTGGGCGAGCGCGGTGCGGGCCACCTCGACCGAGCCGTGGCCGAAACCGTCGGCCTTCACCACGGCCATGAGGTCCGCGTCCGTGCGCCGGGCGAAGAGCCGCGTGTTGGCCGCCACGGCGGCGGTGTCGATCTCCAGGAGCGGGCGCGTCGCGGTCTCCGGTGCCGCGGGGCCGGGCAGGACCATCGCGGCGGTCACGCGGCCACCGGGTTCTCGACCGGCCCGAACAGGGCGTGCGGTGCGCCGGTCGTCAACGCCCAGTAGCGGTCGCCGTAGGACCAGTGCCACCACTCGGTCGGATAGTTCACCAACCCCTCGCGGACCAGGGCGTAGGCGAGAAGCGTCCGGTTCGCCCGCGCCCGTTCGCCGACGTCCGCGTCGAACCGGCAGGCGCCCGCGCTCTCCTCGGGAGTGGCGTCGACCGGCGACCCCATGGGCAGTTCGCGGCCGTGCGCGTCGACGAGTGTGAGGTCGACGGCGGCCCCGGCCACGTGCGGGGCGACCTCGATCGGGGACACGAACCGGCTCGACAGCCGGCGCACCTCGTGGTCGTCCGCGTCCGGATGGCTCTCGCGCACCTGCGCGGTGTACCGGTCGATGATCTCCATCTGGTCGGCGGGGCTGCGGTAGCCCTCGATGAGTTTCAGGCCGACGCCCTCGGGCAGGTTCCGGCGGGCCCGGACGAGCCGCTCGGCCAGGGGGCGCCTCACCAGGACCCGGGGTGCGAACCCGACCGCGACCAGGTCGCTGCCGTCGTCGAGCACCGGGACGCCGGCGACTCGGGGATCGGAGAGGAGAATCGTCATGGCCACGACACTAGGAACGCGCGGTGCGGCGGACCTCCACCTGAGGTACCGGCCGCACCGCCTCAGGTACCGGTGTGGTCGGCCCCGAAGTACTCGGTGAACGCCTCGGCGACCGCCCGCGCCGCGGGCGGGACCCATCGGACGCGATGGTGGACCACATGAAAAAAGGCCCTGCGAGCAGGGCCTTCGTTGTGTCCGAGGGGGGACTTGAACCCCCACAGCCTTAACGGCCACTAGCACCTCAAGCTAGCGCGTCTACCTATTCCGCCACCCGGACCGGTGGTATCGGGCGGCAGTGCCGCCTGACAGGTCAACAATAGCAAAGCCCGGGAGTGCCCCGAACCGCTTTTCGGAGCGGGGGTGATCATGACAGGGTCGGGGGCGACGAGCACGACAGACACGGTGGAACGGGAGCGTCCGATGACACGGGAATCCGAGGGCTTGAGCGCGGCCGAGGTCGAAGTCGTCGACCTGTGCCGGGAGCTCATCGCCTTCGACACCTCCAACTACGGCGACCACTCCGGGCCGGGCGAGCGCAAGGCGGCGGAGTACGTGGCGGGCCGGCTGGACGAGGTCGGGGTCGAGTCGACCATCTATGAGAAGCACCCCGGGCGCAGCAGTGTCGTGGCCCGGATCGAGGGCGTCGACTCCAGCCGTCCCCCGCTGCTCATCCACGGCCACCTGGACGTGGTGCCGGCCGCGGCGGAGGACTGGACGCACCACCCCTTCGCGGGGGAGATCGCGGACGGCTGCGTGTGGGGCCGCGGCGCGGTCGACATGAAGAACATGAACGCGATGGTCCTGGCGATGCTGCGCCAGCGGCTGCGGGAGGGGCGGCGCCCGCCGCGCGACATCGTGCTGGCCTTCCTCGCCGACGAGGAGGCGGGCGGCACCTGGGGCGCCCAGTACCTGGTGGACGAGCACCCCGACCTGTTCGCGGACTGCGACGCCGCCATCAGCGAGGTCGGCGGCTTCTCCTTCACGGTCCGGGAGAACCGGCGGCTCTACCTCATCGAGACCGCCGAGAAGGGCATCGCCTGGATGAAGCTGACCGCGCGCGGCACCGCCGGGCACGGTTCGATGGTCAACCGGGACAACGCGGTCACCGAGCTGGCGGCGGCGGTGGCCCGGCTGGGGGAGCACGAGTTCCCCGTGCACCTGACCCCCACGGTGCGCACGTTCCTGGAGGAGATCTGCGAGGAGTTCCGGATCCCCTTCGACGAGAACGACCTGGACGCGACGGTGGCCCGGCTGGGCCCGATCGCCCGGATGATCGGGGCGACCCTGCGCAACACCCTCAACCCGACGGTGCTGGGCGGCGGCTACAAGGCGAACGTCATCCCCGGCGAGGCGACCGCCCAGGTGGACGGGCGTTTCCTGCCCGGCACCGAGGACGACTACTTCGCCACGATCGACCGGCTGCTCGGCCCCAAGGTGAGCCGCGAGTTCATCCACCACCTGCCCGCGGTGGAGACCCCCTTCGAGGACGGGCTGGTGAACGCCATGTCGGCGGCCCTGCTGGCGGAGGACCCCGGCGCCAAGGCCGTCCCCTACTGCCTGTCGGGCGGGACGGACGCCAAGAGCTTCTCCCGGCTGGGGGTGCGCAACTTCGGGTTCGCGCCGCTCAGGCTCCCCCCGGAGCTGGACTTCGCCGGCATGTTCCACGGTGTGGACGAGCGGGTGCCGATCGACGGGCTGCGGTTCGGGGTGCGGGTGTTGGACCGGTTCATCGAGATGAGCTGACCCGAGGCCGGGAGATCCGGCATCGGGATGGGATGGTCCGCCCCTACCTGCGGTGATTCGTCCCCCGGCCGCGTCGGGAACTTCTCGGCGCGGCCCCCTTGTTCGCGTGCGTCGTCACAGAACGTGATGCTACGGTGTCTGTGAGTTCAAGGATGACGGGCCGGGCACGTTCGCCGTGCACCCGCCCCATCCGATCCGCGCGGCGCCGCCGCACGGGACCGTCCAGCAGTCAGGAAACGAGGGGGCATCCATGGTGCTCACGGGCCGGGAGTGGTCGGTGTCGACCGACCGTGCCGCCCGTGGCGACCGTGCCCTCTGCCGCCTGCTGCTCCTGTCCGGCATCGTGGCCGTCGCGTGGTTGGCCGGGGTGGGTGTCGCCCATGGCGAGACCGGCCCCGGCGGGCTCGTCGACCGGGTCCTGGGATCCGAGGGCGTTGTCGAGGAGGTCGGCCGCTCGGCCGGCGAGGAGGTCCGGGTCACCGGCACCGCCGCCAGGGCCGCCACCGGCACCCTGACCGGCACCGTCGTCCCCCAGGCCGCCGCACTCCCGGAGGCCGTCCTCGACGAGACCGGCGTCTCCGGCGCCCTGGAGGGCACCTCCACCGGGCGCGTCGTGGAGGACACCGCCCGCACCGTGGACGGCACCGCCCAGGGGGCGGGCCGGCTGGTCGACTCCGTCGCCACCACCGGGCGCGAGGTGGTGGAGACCGCCGACACCGCCCTGCGCGACGGCGACCTGATGGGCGGCGTCACCGGACTCACCGAGTCCACCGGCGCCCTGGACGCCCTCGACGGCACCGTCACCGCGACGATGCCCGTCGACCTGCCGCTGCTCGGCGGCCCCGACACCCCCGCCGCGGTGGCACGCCCCGCGGTGGACCGGGCGGTCGGCTCCGCCGAAGCGGCCGAGCGGGCGGGCCGCGGCGCCCGCACCGCGCCCGGGTTCGACCTGTTCGCACCCGTCGGCGGACCCCGTGAGGCGTTCGCCGCCGCCGGTACCGCCGACGCGGCCGACACCGACCCGGGTGAGCGCATCCGCCTCATCGCGGGCGGCGCCCACGGCCCGAGCGGGGCCGACGCCACCGGTGCGTCCGCACCGTCGTTCCCCACGCCCGGCGCAGCCGGGTTCCTGATGCCCCGGGCCGCCCACCTGGCCCCGCGGGTGCAGCGGGTCGCCCTTCCCGGCGACCCCACCCTCGTCGTGCGCGATGCCGCCGACGACCCCTCTTTCTCTCCCGACTAGCCGCGCCTTCACCCACCGCGGTCGGTCCGGTGTGCCCTGCGCGCCCTTTCCCACCCGCTGACTTCTCGAAGGCGCCCCCCGCTCGGGTCCCTTTTCCCGGAAGTCGGAACGACCGCGGTCCACGCAGCAATCACGACCTTCTTCGCTGACAAGGACACGCGATGACCCATCGGACCCACGCCCGGATCGCGGCACTGACCGCCGCCGGACTCCTGTCCCTGGCCCCGGCCGGGACCACCATGGCCGACACCTCCACCAGCGGCAACGGCTCGATCGCCGGAGGGAACCAGATCAACGCCGACGTCGACGCCCCGGTCAACGTCTGCGGCAACTCCCTGGCGATCCTCGGCGTCGCGGGCGCCCAGTGCGCCGACGGGGACGCCAAGACCGGCGGCAAGGACAAGGACAAGGGCCACCCCGGCTACCCCGGCTACTCGCCGGAGCCGTCGGAGAGCCCCTCCGAGGGACCGTCGGAAGGGCCGTCCGAAGGCCCCTCCGAGGGACCGTCCGAGGGGCCGTCCGAAGGTCCGTCGGAAGGCCCGTCCGAGGGGCCGTCCGAGGGCCCCTCCGAGGGACCGTCGGAAGGCCCGTCCGAGGGTCCCTCCGAGGGACCGGAGGAGGGGGAGAGCCCCGGTGAGGAGCCGTCCGACTCCAGCACCGCCGGCGAGCGCCCGGCCGACGCCTCCAGCCGGCTCCCGCTGACCGGCTCCGCCGGCCTGCCCGGCCTGGTCGTCGCAGCGATCGCGGCCGCGATCGCCGGGGTCGGCCTGGTCATCGCGAGCCGCCGCCGCTCCCGGTCCTGACCGCACGGCTTCCCGGGCCGCCCCAGCGGCCCGGGGGTTGACGCGAGTCCCGTAGCACCGGCCGAGGCCATGTGCGCGGGGTTCACGTCAGCCGCCGCCCCACCAGGGCGGAGCTGACCGACGGGGCGCGCGCGTCCGTCCGCATCCGGCGGACGGGACGGCGACGCAGCCCTTGAGTACCGACCGACACGCGCCGTCCAGGTGCGGAGCCGGAAGGACGATCCCCGGCCTTGGCCGAAGGCCCGTACCCCACCCAGGGGTGTGGAACGGCCTGTGGCCCGAGCACACACCTTCTCATCAGCACGTTTCTCGAATCCTCGAAAGGAACTTCCCACATGTCTAAGTGGGTCAGGACCTCCGCGAAGTCCGTCCTGCTGGCCGCGGGCTTCGTCGCCCTGGGCAGCGGCGTGGCCTTCGCCGACACCGACGCCGCCACCAGCGGCAACGGCTCCATCCTCGGCGGCAACCAGGCCGTGGCCAACGCCGACGTCCCGGTCAACGTGTCCGGCAACGCGGTCGGCGCCGTCCTGGGCGTCGCCGGGGCCTCCACCACCGACAGCGACGCCGCCGTGGTGGACCACCACCACAACGAGGTCGCCACCTCCGGCAACGGCTCGGTCCTGGGCGGCAACCAGCTCGTGGTCGACGGGGACGTCCCCGTCAACGTGACCGGCAACGCGATCGGCGCCGTGGGCGGCATCGCCGGCGCCTCCAGCACCGACTCCGACTCGACCGTCAAGCACAGCGGCCACGGCGGGCACGACCCCGAGGTCGCGACCTCCGGCAACGGCTCCCTGGTCGGCGGCAACCAGATCGTCGGCGACCTGGACGTGCCCGTCAACGTGTCCGGCAACGCGATCGGCGCCCTGGGCGGCGTCGCGGGCGCGGCGGCCACCGACGCGGACGCCATCGTGCGCGACGGCCACGGCGGCGGGCGCGAGCACTACTCCGCGGTGACCGACGTCACCCCGGTCGACCTGGTGGGCGAGGCCGCCCGCAACGTCAGCCTGCTGCCGGACACCTCCGGCGTGGACGCCGGCGTCCTGCGCCAGTCCGCCCCGGTCCGCGAGCACCAGTCGATCGCCACCTCCGGCAACGGCTCGGTCCTGGGCGGCAACCAGCTGGTCGGCCACCTGGACGTCCCCGTCAACGTGACGGGCAACGCCATCGGCGCCGTCGGCGGCGTCGCGGGAGCGGCCTCCACGGACAGCGACGCCGTCGTCAAGGAGGCGCACGAGGACATCGCGACCTCGGGCAACGGCTCCGTCCTGGGCGGCAACCAGGCCGTCCTGCACGGTGACGTGCCCGTGAACGTCTCCGGCAACGCCGTCGGCGCGGTCGCCGGCCTGGCGGGCGCGAGCTCCACGGACAGCGACGCGGTCGTCGTGCACCAGAGCGCCACCGAGCACCAGTCCGGCGCCCTGGACGTGCTGCCCGCGGTCCAGCAGCTGCCCGAGCTGCCCGTCTCCGAGACGCTGCCCGTCGAGTACACCGTCACCGAGACCGCCCAGCAGGCGGTCGCCGAGCACGCGCCGGAGCAGGCCGCCGCGCTGCCCGCGCCCGCCGCGCCGGTGGACCCGGTCGGCCAGCTGCTCGGCGCCGTGGGCGTGGGCCTGTAACGACGCGAACGGGGGAGGGGGGACCGGGCCCGTTCCCTCGCCGGTGGTGCGGGGCATCTCGTTCCGTTTGGAACGCGGTGGACTGCGAGGTGCCGAACACCACAGGCGGGGAGCAGGCCGGGGCCTTCGGAGCCCGGAGCGGCACGTGCAGGGTGCCGCGTGCGTCGTTCGAGTACGAGACGGATCGCCTCCGCGCGCCCGTTCCGTGAGGAACGCGGTGGACTGCGGGCGGGTGGGGGTGTCCGTCGTCGGCTCGGAACCGCAGTCGAGTCCTCCCGGGAATATCCGGGAGGACTCGCCGCTTTGTGGGGGGTATGGGCACCCGGCCCCCCAGAAAGTGTGATGGAAGTCACTTTCGAGGCTCGTTCCGGGTGATCGTCGGAGTCGGAGACGGCTCCGGAGCCCGCGCCTCCGGTCCACGGGCTGAGCGGTACGGGCCGGTAGCGGTGCGGCGAGCGCTTATTCTGCGGTTGCCGGTGGGTGATGAGCCCGCTCTCCGCGGTCGCGGCCCCGTGAACACGGGAGTCCCTCCGCCCGCCCACCGACGGGGGAACGCCAGGGGTTTCGGTTACCGTCGGTTTCCACGGGAGCCGAGGGACCGCGGCCGACAGACCACGCAGAGGCTAGACGTAGACGTAGGGGAACACGTGCCACCCACCAAGGGCAGCGCCGGCAAGAACGGCTCGCAGGACAACGGACGACAGGGCTCGGGGACCGCCCTCGTCATCGTCGAGTCGCCCGCCAAGGCCAAGACCATCGCGGGCTATCTGGGCCGCGGTTACGTCGTGGAGTCCAGCATCGGACACATCCGCGACCTGCCCACCAAGGCCGCGGAGATCCCCGCCAAGTACAAGGGGCAGCCCTGGGCGCGCCTGGGCGTCGACGTCGACGGAGACTTCGAGCCCCTCTACGTCGTCAACGCCGACAAGAAGTCCCACGTGCGCAAGCTCAAGGAGCTCATGGCCGACGCCGACGAACTCCTGCTCGCCACCGATGAGGACCGCGAGGGCGAGGCCATCGCCTGGCACCTGCTCGAAGAGCTCAAGCCCAAGATCCCGGTGCGCCGCATGGTGTTCAACGAGATCACCAAGGAGGCCATCCAGCACGCCGCGGGCCACACCCGCGACCTCAACACGCGGCTGGTCAACGCCCAGGAGACCCGGCGCATCCTCGACCGCCTCTACGGCTACGAGGTCTCCCCCGTGCTGTGGAAGAAGGTCATGCCCAGGCTCTCCGCGGGCCGGGTGCAGTCCGTGGCCACCCGCCTGGTGGTCGAGCGCGAGCGCGAGCGGATGGCGTTCACCCCCGCCGAGTACTGGGACCTCAAGGCCCTCTTCGACGCCTCCGGCGCGGGCATCCCCGCAGGCGACCCCACCGAGTTCCCGGCCACCCTGGTCTCGGTCGACGGCACCCGCATCGCCGTGGGCCGCGACTTCACCGCCCAGGGCACCGTGCGCTCGGACCGCACCGTCCGCCAGCTCGACGAGGCGGCCGCACGCGGCCTGGCCGAGCGGCTGTCCGCCGCCGCCTTCGGCGTGTCCTCGGTGGAGCGCAAGCCCTACCGCCGCTCGCCGTACGCGCCGTTCCGCACCACCACCCTCCAGCAGGAGGCCTCGCGCAAGCTGGGGCTGTCGGCCAAGCAGACCATGCAGGTCGCCCAGCGGCTCTACGAGAACGGCTACATCACCTACATGCGCACCGACAGCACCACGCTGTCGGACAGCGCGGTGCGCGCCGCACGCTCCCAGGTGCAGCGCCTGTACGGCGCCGACTACCTGCCGGAGAAGCCCCGCGTCTACGCCAAGAAGGTCAAGAACGCCCAGGAGGCGCACGAGGCCATCCGCCCGGCCGGCGACGAGTTCCGCACCCCCGCCCAGACCGGGCTGAGCGGCCCCGAGTTCCGCCTCTACGAGCTGATCTGGAAGCGCACCGTCGCCTCCCAGATGAAGGACGCCGTCGGCGAGTCCGTCACCGTCAAGGTGCAGGGCACCTCCTCGGCCGGCGAGGTCGCCGAGTTCAGCGCCACCGGCAAGATCATCACCTTCCACGGGTTCCTCAAGGCCTACGTGGAGGGCGCCGACGACCCGGCCGCCGACCTCGACGACCGCGAGCGGCGGCTGCCCGCGGTGTCCGAGGGCGACCCGCTCACCGCCCGCGACCTGACCGCCGAGGGGCACAGCACCCGGCCGCCCGCCCGCTACACCGAGGCCACGCTGGTCAAGGAGCTGGAGGAGCGGGAGATCGGCCGCCCCTCCACCTACGCCTCGATCATCGGCACCATCCTGGACCGCGGCTACGTGTTCAAGAAGGGCACCGCCCTGGTGCCGTCCTTCCTGGCGTTCGCCGTGGTGCAGCTGCTGGAGCGGCACTTCGGCAACCTGGTGGACTACGAGTTCACCGCCCGCCTGGAGGACGTGCTCGACTCCATCGCCCGCGGCGAGGCCGAGAGCCTGCCGTGGCTGCGCCGGTTCTACTTCGGCGGCGACACCCCCGAGGGGGACCGGGAGACCGGCCTGAAGGAGCTGGTCGGCGACCACCTCGCCGACATCGACCCCAAGGAGATCAGCTCCCTGCCGGTGCCGGGCACCGACGACATCGTGCTCCGGGTCGGCCGCTACGGCCCCTACCTGGACCGCGAGGGCGTCCGCGTCAACGTGCCCGAGGACCTGGCGCCCGACGAGCTGACCCCGGAGAAGGCCGAGGAGCTGTTCGCCCAGCCCAGCGGCGACCGCGAGCTGGGCACCGACCCCGAGACCGGGCACGTCGTCGTGGCCAAGTCCGGGCGCTTCGGCCCCTACGTCACCGAGATCATCGAGGAGCCGGAGGACAACGGGGGCAAGAAGGCCAAGGCCGTCAAGCCGCGCACCTCCTCGCTGCTCAAGTCGATGACCCTGGACACCGTCACCCTCGACGACGCGGTCAGGCTGCTCTCGCTGCCGCGCGTGGTCGGCGAGATCGACGGCGACGAGGTCACCGCCCAGAACGGCCGCTACGGCCCCTACATCAAGAAGGGCACCGACAGCCGCTCCCTCGCCTCCGAGGAGCAGATGTTCACGGTCACCCTCGAAGAGGCCAAGGAGCTGTTCGCCCAGCCCAAGCAGCGCGGCCGCCGGGCCGCCGCCCCGCCGCTGCGCGAACTGGGCAAGGACCCGGTGTCGGGCGTCGTCATGCTGATCAAGGACGGCCGGTTCGGCCCCTACGTCACCGACGGGGAGGTCAACGCCTCGCTGCGCAAGGGCGACGAGGTGGAGTCCATCACCGACGAGCGCGCCGCCGAGCTGCTGGCCGAGCGCCGGGCCAAGGCGCCCGCCAAGAAGCCCGCGGCCAAGAAGGCGCCGGCGAAGAAGACGGCAGCCAAGAAGACCACGACGGCGAAGAAGACCACCACCGCCGCCAAGAAGGCGCCGGCCAAGAAGACGGGCACGCCCCGCACGACGGCCAAGGCCGCCGACGAGGCCTGATCGGATTCATTGGGAACGGGCCGCCCCGGATCGGACCACGTCCGACCGGGGCGGCCCGCGCCGTGCGACAGGTGTCGTGCGGCATGCGTCGTGTGACACGGGGTGTCCGGGTCGGTACGATCTCCCCGTTCACTCCGGGGCCCGCTGGACCCCTGTTCGGAGATGATCTTCCGTACTACGCTGGGCGTGGCCGACGGGGACACTGAAACGCAAGTGAACCTGTGCCGATCCACCGGATTCCTCAGCGGACGACGGCCCACTCTTCCCTTCCCCCTCACCGAATAACCTTGAACGCTATGAGCAGAGCTGCATCCCAGGGAGCGCCGTCCGAGGCGCACAATGTCCTCGCGATCACTCCCTTCCGAAGGCTGTGGATCTCGCTCGTGCTGTCCGGACTGGGTGATTGGCTGAGCCTGCTGGCTCTGGTCTCCCTGGCCGCGATCTTCACGTTCGACGCCCCGGCCCTGGTCCGGTACCTGGCCATCGCCGGTGTCCTGGCCGTCAAACTCGCACCCTCCGTCCTGTTGAGCCCCCTCGTCGGCGCGCTCGTGGACCGGCTGGACCGCCGCTGGACCATGGTCGGGGGCGACGTCCTGCGGGGCCTGCTCTACGTCTCGGTCCCCGTGGTGGGCCTGCTGGCCCCCGGGTTCGCCCTGCCGTGGCTGTTCATCGCCGCGCTGCTCGCCGAGATCGTCGAGCTGCTGTGGACCGGCGCCCGCGACTCCGCGATCCCCAACCTGGTGCCCCGCAAGCTGCTGGGCCAGGCCGACCGCCTGGTGCTGTTCACCTCCTACGGCACCGCCCCGGTCGCCGCCCTGCTGTTCGCGGCCCTGGCCTCGGTCAGCAACGTGCTCGGCGTCCTGGTGCCCTCGCTCGCCTCCCCCGAGGCGGACATCGCGCTCTACCTCAACGGCCTGCTCTTCCTGGCCGCCGCCGGGCTGATCGCCGGACTCCAGATCCCCGGCCACCGGCCCGCCAAGGACACCCAGAGCGCCACCCGCGACGCCCGCATCCTGCCGTCCGTCGTGCGGGGCCTGCGCGGCTCCGGCGACCCGGTGCTGCTGCGCGGGCTGTCCCTGGGCCTGATCGCCACGGTCGTCGCGGTGGGCGCCGTCATCGGCGTCGGCCGCCTGCACGTCGAGGGCCTGGAGGCGGGCAACGCCGGGTTCGGCATGCTGTTCGCCGCCGTCCTGGGCGGCCTGGGCCTGGGCGCCGTCGCCGGGCCCCGCATCCTCAAGCTGCTCAGCCGCCGCCGGCTCTTCGGGCTCACCGCGGTCCTCGCGGCGGTCCTGCTGCTGTTCGCCGGCGCCGTCGGCGACATGGTCCTGGCCGCCGTCCTGGCCCTGGCCCTGGGCGTCGCCGCGGGCATGGCCTGGGCGACCGCCCTGGGCGTGGTCACCCGCGAGGTCGAGGAGGAGCACCGCACCGCGGTGCACGCCCACCTCAACGGCGCGGCCCGCCTGACCCTGGTGGTGACGGCGGTGCTCGCCCCCGTCGCCGCCGGGCTCGTCGGCGACCACGCGCTGCCGATCGGCCCGCTCGCCTACGACCTGCGCGGCAGCGCCGTCGTGCTGATGGCGGTCGCCCTGCTGGGCGTGGCCGCCGCGGTGGTCGCCCACCGCCAGGTCACCCGCGACGACCCCGAGGCCGGCCCGGGCCTGCTCCCGGAGCTGTTCGCGGCGCTGCGCGGCGTGGAGATCACCGAGCCGGTCGACGAGGACGAGCGCCCCTCCGGCGCGTTCATCGTCGTCGAGGGCGGCGAGGGCGCGGGCAAGTCCACCCAGGTCCGCGAACTCACCGTGTGGCTGCGCGACCAGGGCTTCGAGGTCGTCAGCACCCGCCAGCCCGGCGCCACCAAGCTCGGCATGCGGCTGCGCGCCCTGCTGCTGGACCGGGAGAGCTCCCACATCACCCCGCGCGCCGAGGTGCTGCTGTACGCCGCCGACAAGGCCGACCACGTCCAACAGGAGATCCTGCCCGCGCTCAAGCGCGGCGCCGTGGTCATCAGCGACCGCTACACCGACTCGCTGCTCGCCTACCAGGGCACCGGCCGCGACCTGGCGGTGTCGGACATCGAGGACATCAGCACGTGGGCGGTGCAGGGGCTGGTCCCCGACCTGACCGTGCTGCTGGACGTGCGCCCCGAGGAGGGGCTGTCCCGGCTGGGCGGCCCGGCCGACCGCATCGAGTCGGAGTCCGTGGAGTTCCACGAGCGGGTCCGCAAGGGCTTCCTCGACCTGGCCCGCCGGGACCCGGACCGCTACCTGGTCCTGGACTCCCGCGAGCCCCGCGAGAAGGTCACCCGCGAGATCCAGAAGCGGGTGCGGGCCCTGCTGCCCGACCCGGTCCCGAGCAGCGCCGAGGCCGTCACCGGGATGATCCCGGTCATCAGGAACGACTGATCCGCCGCGGCGGAACGGGGCCCGGGGGCATGCGCCCCCGGGCCCCTTCGCTTCCCCGGCTTCGGGGAGGCCCTGTGGACAACGCCCCGAGCGTCGCCCCCGGCTTTTATCCTGGAGCCCTGACAGGACGTTCTTCGGGGGGGTGGAGTGTGACGGTCTTCGACGACCTGGTCGGTCAGCGGACCGCGGTGGGCCACCTGCGGCGGGCGGTGGCCGGTGCCGCCGACCTCGTCGCCGGGGGAGCGGGCGCGGGCATGACCCACGCCTGGCTGGTCACCGGCCCGCCCGGCTCGGGG
>NZ_JBJJBV010000004.1:0-61073 GCF_045446735.1 Nocardiopsis protaetiae | reverse complement strand
CCCTGGGCGCCGTGGACGACCCCGAGCTGACCCGGGCCACCCTGCGGTCGCTCGGCGGCCGCCTCGCCCAGCTGGGCTTCAACATGGACCTGGCCCCGTCGGTGGACGTCAACGTCGCCGACGACAACCCGGTCATCGGCACCCGCTCCTTCGGCTCCGACGCCGCCCTGGTGGCCCGGCACGGGGCCGCTGCGGTGCAGGGGCTCCAGGAGGCGGGGGTCGCCGCCTGCGCCAAGCACTTCCCCGGGCACGGGGCCACCTCCCAGGACTCCCACCACACGCTGCCGCAGGTGGAGGCCGACCCGGAGGTGCTGTACCGGCGCGAGCTGGCGCCGTTCCGGGCCGCGGTCGACGCCGGGGTGCAGGCGGTCCTGACCGCGCACATCGAGATGTCCGGGCTGGGCGTGACGGGTCCGGCGACGCTGGCCCCCAAGGTGCTCAACGACCTGCTCCGCGGCGAGCTGGGCTTCGAGGGCGTCATCGTCAGCGACGCCATGGACATGCACGGCGTCAGCGGGAGGATCGGCATCCCCGAGGCCAGCGTGCTGGCCGTGGCCGCCGGCTGCGACCTGCTGTGCCTGGGCCGGTTCGTCTACGCCGACCAGGTGGCGGCGATCCGCACCGCGCTGGTGGAGGCCGTGCGCGACGGGCGGCTGCCGGGCGAGCGCCTCGAAGAGGCCGCCGACCGCAACCTGCGCCTGCGCGCCTGGATCCGCGACACCGCCGAGCGCCGCACCGCCGCCGCCGAGTCGGCCGAGGTGGGCCTGTCCGGCGCCCGCCGGGCGGTCCGGGTGACCGGCGAGCTGCCCGCGCTGGAGTCCCCGTACGTGGTCGAGGTCGACGCGCCCGCCGGCATGGCCGTGGGCGAGGTGCACTGGGGCCTGTCCTCGTGGTTCCCGGGCACCGAGCGGGTCTCCCCCGACATCGCCCACGCCGAGCGGATCATCGCCGCCGCGCAGGGCCGCGACCTGGTCGTGGTGGTCCGCGACGCGCACCGCTACCCCGAGGCCCGCGCGCTCGTCGAGCGCCTCCTGGGAGCCTTCCCAGGCGCCGTGGTGGTCGAGATGGGCCTGCCCATCTGGCAGCCCTCCTGCGGCGCCTACGTGAGCACCTACGGCGCCGCCCACGTCAACGGCCGCAGCGCCGCCGAACTCCTCGGCGCCGCCCCCGCCCCGGCCGCCCACCACGCGTAGCCGCGGCCACAAGCGGCCACGCGCCACACCAGGGCGCCGGAAGGGCCGAAGCAAGCACAGCTTTTCGATCCCGACCCGGGCCGGAGCCATGACCGGTCCGGGTCGCCTCGTTGAGGAACACCCAGCGTGGGGCGCCCTTTCGATCCCGACCCCGGCCGCGGCCGCCCAGGGCCGGCCCGGGCCGCTTCGTTGACGGACGCCCCCGCGCGGGGCACCCTGGGGTACGCCCTCCGGGCGGATCGTCACCCATGTCCCCGAAACCCGGTAGGAGAAGTACCCTTGATCACGCAGCATCCCGGACCGTCGGCGCACGCGCGGACGCCCGGTGCCCCATTCGCCCTTCTAACCACGGCATAATCACAGCATGCGCCTTTCAGCCCGGGTCGATTACGCGCTGCGCGCCGCAGCGGAACTCGCTGTCGCCAGCGAAGGACCGGTGACGGCCGAGCAGCTCGCGCGAGCGCAGGCCATCCCCGGAAAATTCCTTGAGAACATCCTCACCCAGCTACGCCGGGCCGGTCTGGTGCGCAGCCAGCGCGGTCCGGTGGGCGGTTACTGGCTGGCCCGTCCGGCGGCGGAGATCTCGCTCGCCGACATCATCCGCGCGGTCGACGGACCGCTGGCCAACGTGCGCGGGGAACGCCCCGAGCACGTCGACTACGACGGTGCGGCCCGCAGCCTCCAGCAGGTGTGGATCGCCCTGCGCGCCAGCGAGCGCGCCATCCTGGAGGGGGTCAACCTCCAGCACCTGGCCACCAACGAGCTGCCGGAGCAGGTCCGCACACTCGCGGAGGATCCGGAGGCCTGGGTCAACCATACCCACCGGTAGCCACCATTCGATCACTTATAGTGAGTTCCATGCATACGCGAGAGGAGCCGACCGTCGGTCGGCTCCTCTCGTGAATCCGGTGTCCCCCGAGGAGGACGGTGTGGTTGTCCTGGACGGACGTCGGGTGCGGGTCTCAGACCCCCACCATGTCGGGTACGTGGGGAACGCGATCCGGAACCGGTCCGATGCCGAGCTCCTGCGCGGGGACGGGGTCGGTCGTGACCGCGTCCTCCAGCAGCGCCGCCTCTTGCAGCTCGACCAGCGCGAGCTGGTCGGAAACCTCTCTCAGTACCTGCGAGAGCGGGACCCCGAGGGCCCCGCAGATCGACGAGAGCAGTTCGGAAGATGCTTCCTTCTGCCCGCGCTCGACCTCCGACAGGTAGCCGAGGGAGACGCGTGCATCGGCCGACACCTCGCGGAGGGTGCGGCCCTGGCGCTGTCGCAGCCGCCTGAGCACGTCACCAAGTAGGTGACGAAGCAGGACCATCATTCGCGCTCCCTCCCACCGGTAGCGACCTTCATATACAACACCGTACCTGCCCCACGCCCGATTCGGGCACCTCTTGTCGGCCTGTTCGCTGGAGGGGGAACCGCCTCTTGACAGGGTTTTGTTCCCTGCCACGGGAGAAGGAACCGGACCGGGGGTTCAGAGCCGGGTGTTCCCCGCCACGTCGCCGCGGACGGCGGAGTCCAGGAGCTCCAGTGCACCTTCGACCGTGCGGTATCGGATACCCGAACGATCACCGGTGAAACGAAAAAGCAGCACCTGTGCATTCCCGCCTGGTCCGGCCACGCCCGCGTACACGGTCCCGACGGGCCGCCCGTCCTGGGGCTCGGGCCCGGCGACGCCGGTCACCGACAGCCCGAAGTCGGCGCCCAGCAGGCGCCGGACCCCCGCGGCCATGGCCCTGGCGACGTCGGGGTGGACGGCGCCCTCGGCGGCCAGCAGGTCCTCGGGGACGCCCAGCAGGGACGCCTTGGTCTCGGTGGCGTAGGTCACCACCCCGCCCCGGTAGGTGGCGGAGCTGCCCGGCACCCCGGTCAGGTGGGCGCCGATGAGCCCGCCGGTGAGCGACTCGGCCGTGGCGCAGGTCAGCCCGCGCTCCCTGAGGTGCCGGTGCACCCGCTCGGCCAGCATCGCCACCTCCGCGGTGGGCTCGGGGACCGGGCTCACCCCGCGTTCTCCCGCTTTCCGGCGCGCACCGCCCGGATCGCGTCCAGGACGTAGGTGACGCCGGTCCACAGGGTGATCGCCAGGGCGGCGGCCATGACCACGTGGGCGATCCACGTGAACACGTCGCTGAACGGCAGGATCGACAGCGGGAACAGGTAGATGCTGATCGCGACGATCTGGAGCACCGTCTTGAGCTTGCCGCCCTTGCTCGCCGGCATGACCACGTAGCGCAGCACCGCGAAGCGCAGCAGGGTGACGCCCCACTCGCGGGCCAGGATGGCGATGGTCACCCACCACCACAGGTCGCCCTGGATCGACAGCACCACCAGGGCGGCCCCGGTGAGGGCCTTGTCCGCGATGGGGTCGACGATCTTGCCGAAGTCGGTGACCAGCCCGCGGCGGCGGGCCAGCTCACCGTCGATGCGGTCGGTGACGGCCGCGAGCACGAAGACGGCGAAGGCGGCCAGGCGCCACCAGGTGCCGTCCAGGAACATGAACCACACGAAGACCGGGACCATGACCAGACGGCTCATGGTCAGGATGTTCGCGATGTTCCACAGCGGAACGTGGGGGGCGGGCGTCGCCGCGTCGTGGGTGCTCATCTGTCTCCGGCTTCCCCGGCTTCCTCGTCCTGCTCGGCGACCAGGTCCGCGCCGACGGTCTGGACCACGGTGGCCCGGGCCAGATCGCCCACGGCCAGTCCCTCACCGTAGAGGATGGTGCTTCCGTCGACCTCGGGGGCCTGGTGTTCGGAGCGGCCCTCGTAGGCCCCGTCCTCCAGCACGGCCTCGACCAGGACGGTGACCTCCTCGCCCAGGCGCTCCTCGGCGCGCTGGGCCATCAGCTCCTCGGAGAGGCGGTTGAGGCGGTCCACGCGCTCGGCGACGACCTCCTCGGCCACCTTGTCCGGGTGGTCCTTGGCCTCGGTGCCGTCCTCGTCGGAGTAGCCGAAGACGCCGATGGCGTCCAGGCGGGCCGACTCCAGGAAGGCGACCAGGTCCTCGAACTCGGCCTCGGTCTCCCCGGGGAACCCGACGATGAAGTTGGAGCGGGCGCCCGCCTCCGGCACCCGGGAGCGCACGGTGTCCAGCAGCTCCAGGAAGCGCTCGCGGTCGCCGAACCGGCGCATGCGGCGCAGCAGGGTGCCGCTGGCGTGCTGGAACGACAGGTCGAAGTAGGGCACCACGCCGGGGGTGCCGGTGAGCACGTCCACCAGCCCGGGGCGGACCTCGGCGGGCTGGAGGTAGCTGACCCGGACCCGGTCCAGGCCCTGGACCTCGGCCAGGCGCGGCAGCAGCTTCTCCAGCGCGCGCACGTCGCCCAGGTCCTTGCCGTAGGAGGTGGAGTTCTCGCTGACCAGGAACACCTCGCGCACGCCCTCGGAGGCCAGCCACTGCGCCTCGCGCACGATCTCGTCGGGCTGCCGGGAGATGTAGGCGCCGCGGAAGGTCGGGATGGCGCAGAAGGTGCAGCGGCGGTCGCAGCCGGAGGCGATCTTGAGGTTGGCCACCGGGCCGCCGGTCAGGCGGCGGCGCGGGATCGCGGAGCGGTAGGGCAGCTCGGTCCCGGCGGCCCCGGCGGCGTCGGCGAACGCGCCGTGGCCGGGGATGTGGACGTCGGAGGCGCCGCGCTCGGCCGGGCTGATGGGCAGCAGGGTGCGCCGGTCGCGCGGGCTGTGCGGGACCAGGGCGCGGCCTTCGAGCACGTCGTCGAGGCGGTCGGTGATGGCCGCGTAGTCGTCGAACCCGATGACCTGGGCCTCGGGGAGCGCGTCGGCGAGCTCGGACCCGTAGCGTTCGGCCATGCACCCGGCGGCGACGACCCGGCCGCCGTTCTCGGCGGCCTCCAGCAGGGTCTCGATGGAGTCCTGTTTGGCGGCGTCGATGAACCCGCAGGTGTTGACGAGGGTGACGTCGGCCTTGGCGTCGCCGTCGACCAGCTCCCAGCCGCCCGCGGACAGGCGTCCGGCCAGCTCTTCGGAGTCGACCTCGTTACGCGCACACCCCAGGGTGACCAGTGAGACAGTACGGCGCGGTGACATGGCTTCCAAGCGTGTGGGAGAGCGTTTCGAGTGATCGCGGGGGACGGACCGGGTGGTCCCGGTGCCCCGCGGCGCGGTGCGACGAACGTCGCCCGCAGCCCTCAACATTACCCGCACCGGCCCACCCGCCCGAACCCCGGCCGGGATCATCCCTGGCCGGGGCGGGTGCGGGATCGGGCGTGGAGTCAGCCGTCGAAGCCGTCGGCCCCGACGACCACCTCCTTGACCTCTCCGCTGCGTCCGACGGAGCCGAGGTCCTCGCCGTTGACGGCGACCTCGACGCCCCCGGCGTTGCCCAGCCAGAGGGTCAGGGTGTCGTCCGTCACGTAGTCCTGCGCGTCGCCGGCGGTGAGGAACCCGGTGAAGAGGTTCTCGCCCCCGGCGTCGGTGACCTTGACCCAGGTGCGCGCGGACGCGGTGAGCTCGACGGTGATCTCGCCGGTCTCGGCCTTCTTCTCGGCGGTGGCGGGGTCGTCCCCGCCCCTGTGCTTGCCGGCGCCCTCCTCCGCGCCCGGGGCCTCGGGCAGGACGGCGGAGTCGACGGTGCCGCTGCCGGCCCCCTCGAAGGCGGTGCGCAGCGAGTCGCCGTCCCAGTCCTGCCAGGTCCGCACGCCGATGACGACGCTCAGGACGACCAGGAGGGCGACCAGGGCCCAGGGCCAGTGCCTGCGGACGGCCTCGGAGCGGCGGCTGCGGGTGCGGGTGACCGGTGGGCGGGGTGCGGGGCGGGCCGCGGGCCGGTCCTCCCCGTTGCGGGGCCTGCGCCGCCTGCCCGCGGGCCGGTCCTCGCCGTTGCGCGGTCTGCGGGGTGCGGGGACGGCGGCGGCCGCCGCCTCCTTCTCCCCGACCGCGGTGCCCGCCGGTGCGCCCGCGGCGGGTGCCGCGGGTGCGGCGGGGGCGCGGCCCCGGCGCCGCGGCCGGGTGCCCCGTACCCTGCCGCGCAGGTGGTCGCCCCGTTCGAAGTGGTTCCAGCGCTCGGTCCCGGCACCGGGTTCGGTGCCCTCCCCGATGACGGCCGGACCGGCCATCGGCGGCTCCTCGCCCTCCCCCGGCGCGTCCCCGGTGCCCGCCGCGGCCCGGGCCGCGGCGGGCACGGCGGCCGGGTGGCGGGGCGGGGGGACGAACACCGAGCCGCGGCGGCCGGCGTGCTCGCGGTCGAACTCCTCCAGCAGCGGTGCCGGGTCCAGGCGCAGGGCCCGGCACAGGCCCCGGATGTGGCCGCGCGCGTAGAAGTCCCCGCCGCAGGGGACGAAGTCCTCCTCTTCGATCGCCCGGAGGACCGGTTCCCGGATGCGTGTACGGGCGCTGAGGTCGGCGACCGTGAAACCCGCCGCGACGCGGGCGGCGGACAAGGTGTGTCCGATCGTCGCCATACGCACTCCCCTCGCGACTGTATGTATCTGACGGAGTCCACTCTGCCGTCCTTGGCGCGCGACACGCAGGCCACCACACGCCATGAAGCCCCAAAGATCCCGCCAAATCGGACAGAATTACGGCCAGATTTTTCGACCGGATACGGTCATCCCCTTGTTCCGGGGCCGTGTCTACGATGATCTTGGATCACCCTGGCCCCACCCTCCCCGGCACCACCCCCCGCTCCCCACCCCGAGACTCAGCCGATGCCCCAGCATGACTTCTCCGCCGCCGGACTCGACGGCGACGCACCGGTCGGCGCGGCCCGCGCCGCCCTCGACGCCTTCCGCTCCTGGAGCGGCGCCCACGCCGACGACGTCGCCGCGCACGTGTACCGGTGGTCCTCCCACCTGCCCGAGGTCCTCGAACGCCGCACCCTGCTGCACCGGCTGCGCCGCGGCCTGGCCCCCGAGGCCGCCCGCGCCGCCGAGCGGGCGCGGCTGCGCCGGCGCGCCCTGCGCCGCCACGCGCTCGCCCTGGGCGAGATCCCCTCCCCCGAGGCCCTGGACCGGCTCACCGCCGACCCGCGCCGGCTGCCCCGGCCCGCCGTCCCGGTCCCGGTCGACGGCGTCGGCACCGCCCTGGAGCGGGTCCGCTTCAGCGCCTCCCTCCAGCGGATCCCCGGCCTGGGCACGCTGCGCGAGCGGATGACCCGGCTCTACGCCGCGCTGCCCGAGGAGGCCGTCGCCGCCGGGGCCATGGACCGGGCCGCCCGGACCATCGGCGGGGTGCTGGCCGTCGCCTCCCACGACACCCTGGGCGAGGACGACGACACCGCGGCGGCGCACCTGCGGCGGGTCGTGCCCGGCGCGTACGCCCTGGCCGTCGCCCAGGCGGTCATCGACCTGCCCGCGCACGCCCGGCACAACGCCCACCACCGGCTGCTGCCGCACCTGCTGACCGAGTCCGAGCCCGCCGCGGGGGTCCCCGACGACCCGCTGGCCGAGGAGCTGCACACCGCCCACGTGCTGCTGCTGGACGGGTTCCCCTTCGCCGGCCACCGGGCCCTGTACCGGGCCACCGAGGTCATGTACCTGGCCCGCGCCCGGGCCGAGCGGCGCACCCGCGAGGACGCGGTCCGCGACGGCGGGGACGCCCTGCTGGCCGACGCGGTGCTGGAGACCGGGGCGGGCGCGATCGCGGCCACCCTGCTGGGCCGCCGCAACCCACCGGCGGACCTGCTGGGCCCGCACCTGGCGGCGGCGCTGGCCACCCGGTTCCGGCACGACCTGCTCAACCGGGTGCGGGACGCGGTGACCGGCCGCCTCACCACGTTCACCCTGGCCCCGCAGGACCTGGACGGCGATCCGCTGCACGACCTGTTCGCCGCCGAGGCGCACCTGGTCGCGACGGTGTTCGGCGGCGACGCGGAGGTGGCCGACGCCCTGGCCCGGCACGGCGCCGGCCGGCTGGCCGACCACCTGGCCCGGCGGGGCGGGCGGGTGGAGGAGCTGCTGGAGGTGCACCGGGTCACGCCGGAGATCGAGGCGCTGCTGCGCTCGGCCGCCCGGCCGCCGCGCCGCCCCCTGCCGACCGGGTCCCCGGGCCCAGAACGCGGGCGGCCCCGGCCGCCGCGGGCCACCGACCCGCGCACGTTCGCCGCCGACCGGTCCGTGTTCGTGGACGCCGCCCTGGCCCGGCACGCCGCGGGCAACGACGCCCGCGGCCCGCGCGGGGTGCTGTCCCGCTCCCCGGGCGGCCCGGAGGGGCCGCTGCGCCCGGCGCTGGCGCTGATGCTGGTCGAGGGCGCTGCGGTGGACCCCGAGCCGCTGGCGCCGCTGGTGGCGGCGGTGGAGCTGTTCCACACCGGCAGCCTGGCCTTCGACGAACGCGCCTCCCACCTGGCCGGGATCGCGCTGGTCTCGGGCGGCTACGGGCTGATGACCCGGCTGGCCGCCACCCACCCGCCCGAGCGGGTGGTGGGGGCGATGGCCCGGATGGGCACGCTGCTGGGCCCCGAGCGCCTGTGCCGGGGCCGCTACCTGGACCGGCTGCTGGCCCGCGGCGAGGAGCCCGCCGACGCGGCGGGCTTCCTGGAGGTCTACACGCTGACCGCCTCGACGGAGATCGAGGCGGCCCTGGCCCCGACCGCGATCCTGCTGGGCCTGCCCGACCACGAGGTGGACCTGCTGACCGCCTACGCCCACCACTCCGGGATCGTGCTGCGCCTGCGCGCCGACCTGCTGGCCGGACCCGGCGCCGACCGGCCCACCCTGGCCGCCGCCCACGGCCGCGCCACCGCCGCGCGCCTGCTCGCCGGGCACCGCGACCGCGCCGAGGCCGCCCTGGACGGCCTGGCCCTGGACACCGCCCTGCTCCGCGCCGCCCTGGACCACTTCGCGACCCGCCGGGGGTGAGGGCGCCGGCGGGGTTCTGGAGGCCTGGAGCGGACGTCTTCGAGGAGGAGGACCGTCGGCCGTGGGCCGTCCGTCGAGGACCTTCTGATTCTCGACGGGCGGGAGGAGCGGAGGCCGGAAAAGAGCACTAGCCGCCGCGGATGTCGGTGAGGACGGCGGGGAGGTCGTCGGGGGTGACCAGCACGTCGCGGGCCTTGGAGCCCTCGCTGGGGCCGACCACGTCGCGGCTCTCCATGAGGTCCATCAGGCGGCCCGCCTTGGCGAAGCCGACGCGCAGCTTGCGCTGGAGCATCGAGGTCGACCCGAACTGGGTGGTGACCACCAGTTCGACGGCCTGCAACAGCAGGTCCAGGTCGTCGCCGATCTCCTCGTCGATCTCCTTCTTCTTGGTGTCGGCGACCGCCACGTCCTCGCGGTAGCTGGGCTCGGCCTGCTTCTTGCAGTGGTCGACGATCGCCCGGATCTCCTTCTCGGAGACCCAGGCGTTCTGCAACCGGATCGGCTTGCCCGCGCCCATCGGCAGGAACAGCGCGTCGCCCTTGCCCACCAGCTTCTCCGCGCCGGGCTGGTCGAGGATGACCCGGCTGTCGGCGAGGCTGGAGGTGGCGAACGCCAGCCGCGAGGGCACGTTCGCCTTGATCAGGCCGGTGACCACGTCCACGCTGGGCCGCTGGGTGGCCAGCACCAGGTGGATGCCGGCGGCGCGGGCCAGCTGGGTGATGCGCACGACGGAGTCCTCGACGTCGCGCGGGGCGACCATCATCAGGTCGGCCAGCTCGTCGACGATCACCAGCAGGTACGGGTAGGGCTCGTACACGCGCTCGCTGCCCAGGGGAGCGGTGAGCTCCCCGGTGCGGACGGCGGCGTTGAAGTCGTCGATGTGCCGGTAGCCGGACGCCGCGAGGTCGTCGTAGCGGCGGTCCATCTCCCCCACCACCCACTGCAACGCCTCCGCGGCCCGCTTGGGGTTGGTGATGATCGGCGTGATCAGGTGCGGGATGCCCTCGTACATGGTCAGCTCGACCCGCTTGGGGTCGACCAGGATCATCCGCACCTCGTCGGGCGCGGCCCGCATCATCAGCGAGGTGATCAGCCCGTTGATGCACGTGGACTTGCCGGCGCCGGTGGCGCCGGCGACCAGCACGTGCGGCATCTTCGCCAGGTTCGCGACGACGTTGTTGCCCTCCACGTCCTTGCCCAGCCCCACCAGCATGGGGTGGTCGTCGGAGGTGGCCGCCGGGGAGCCGAGCACGTCGCCCAGGCTCACGATGTCCTTGTCGGTGTTGGGGATCTCCACGCCGATCGCGGACTTGCCCGGGATCGGCGACTGGATGCGCACGTCGGCGCTCTTGACCGCCAGGGAGATGTTCTTGGTGAGCGCGGTGACCTTCTCGACCTTGACGGCCGGGCCCAGCTCGATCTCGTAGCGGGTGACCGTGGGCCCGCGGGTGAACCCGGTGACCTCGGCGTCGATGCCGAACTGGGTGAGCACCCCGGTGAGCGCGTCCACCACGTCGTCGTTGGCCTTGGTGCGCGGCTTGACCGGGCTGCCCGGCTTGAGCATGACCGGCGGCGGCAGCTCGTAGTCTCCCTCCACCACCCGGGACGGGATGGCGAGCTGCTCGGTGACGGCGGGCGCCGGGGTGGGGTCGGGGACGGGGAGCTTCTTGCGGCCCTTCCTGCCGCCCTTGGCGTCCCTGGCGGCCGCCGCGGCCTGCGCCGCCGCCTCCTCCTCGTCGGTGAGCGCCGGGGCGATGGGCTCCTCGGGCACGACGGGGCTGTCGTAGGGGCGTTCGTGGTCGCCCGCGACGGTCTCGGCGGCGGCCGCCTCCTCCGCCTTCTTGCGGGAGCGGCGCTTGCGGGCTGGCTTGGCCTCCCGCTCGGCGCCCAGGATGCCGATCCCCGCGTCCGGGCCGGCGTCGCGTTCCATCAGGGCGCCGAACAGCGTCTGCAACCGCTCGGGGATGCGCCGGATGGGCGTGGAGGTGACCACGAGGATGCCGAACACCAGCACCAGCGCCAGCAGGACCCCGGTCAGCCAGGGGGTGATGACGGCGCTGAGCGGCCCGGAGGCGACGAACCCGATGAGCCCGCCCGCGTCCTGGAGCGCCTCCAGCCCCTCGGAGGGTTGCGGGATGCCGTTGGCGATGTGGATCAGGCCCAGCAGCCCCAGCAGGATCGCGCTGGTGCCGATGAACAGCCGCCCGGCGTCGCCCTCCCGGGACGCGCCCGGGGTGCGCATCAGGCGGATCGCCAGCGGCAGGAACAGCAGCGGCAGGATCGGCGAGAACGTCCCGAACGCGCCGACCACCACCAGGCGGGTGTACTCCGGCAGCGGCCCGGCGCTCTCCCACCACACGGCGGCGGCGACCAGCACCCCGGCCGCCAGCAGCAGCAGGCCCGCCCCGTCCCGGCGCAGGTCCGGGTCCAGGTCGCGGGCGCTGCGGCCCACGGCGCGGGCCGCCCCGCCGACGGTGTGCGCGACGAGCTTCCACAGCACCAGCAGGAACTGGCCGAACATGGTGACCGCGAACGCGATGGGCCCGTCGGGCATCCGCTTGGCCGCGGGTCTGCGGGCCGCGGGCTTCTTGCGCCCGGATCCGCCTGAGGAGGCGCGCGGGGCCATCGGGGGTCACCTCCGTGCAGGGGAACGGTCACGACGGGCGGGCGCACTCTCCCGCCACGGCGGGCAGCCTATCGAGTCGTCCACCCCCGGGCCCCGTACCCGGCACGGCGTGTCGCGGGAACGCCGAACGGCCCGGGT
The DNA here is from genome assembly GCF_045446735.1 of Nocardiopsis protaetiae. Taxonomy (NCBI): domain Bacteria; kingdom Bacillati; phylum Actinomycetota; class Actinomycetes; order Streptosporangiales; family Nocardiopsidaceae; genus Nocardiopsis; species Nocardiopsis protaetiae. The sequence goes on along the minus strand of NZ_JBJJBV010000004.1, from coordinate 49,302 downwards.
CCCCCCGGGCCGTTCGGCGCGCTTTCGGGTACCGCTCCCGGTCAGACCTCGACCAGGACCGGGATGATCATCGGTCGGCGGCGGTAGGTGTCGTTGACCCACCGGCCGGTGCTGCGCCGGATGAGCTGGCGCAGCTGGTGGGGGTCGTTGACCCCGTCCCGGGCCGCCTTGTCCAGGGCGTCCTGGATCTTGTCGATGACGTCGTCGAAGGCGTCCGCGCCGATGCCCGCGCCCCGGGTGTGGATCTCCGGCTCGCCCAGGATCTTGCCGCTGCCCGAGTCCACGGCCACGACGACGGAGATGAAGCCCTCCTCGCCGAGGATGCGGCGGTCCTTGAGCGCGGCGTCGGTGACGTCGCCGACCGAGGAGCCGTCCACGTACACGTACCCGGCCTGTACGGCGCCGACGATCTTGGCGCGGTTCTTGTACAGGTCGACGACCACGCCGTCCTCGGCGATGACGATCCGGTCCGCGGGCACCCCGGTCAGCTTGGCCAGGTCGGCGTGGGCGCGCATGTGCCGCCACTCGCCGTGCACCGGCATGAAGTTGCGCGGGCGCACCATGTTCAGCACGTACAGCAGCTCGCCGGCGGGGGCGTGCCCGGACACGTGCACCAGGGCGTTGCCCTTGTGCACGACCTTGGCGCCCCAGCGGGTCAGGCCGTTGATGACCCGGTTGACCGAGTTCTCGTTGCCGGGGATGAGCGAGGACGCCAGCAGGACGGTGTCGCCCTCCTCGATGCGGATCTGGTGGTCCCGGTTGGCCATCCGGCTCAGCGCCGACATCGGCTCGCCCTGGGAGCCGGTGCAGATCAGCACCGCCCTGTCGGCCGGCAGGTCGTCGAGCTGGCGCACGTCGATGATGGTGTCGCCGGGGATGCTCAGGTAGCCCAGGTCGCGGGCGATGTTCATGTTGCGGACCATCGACCGGCCCACGAACGCGACCTTGCGGCCGTGCTTGGTGGCGGAGTCGATGACCTGCTGGACCCGGTGCACGTGCGAGGCGAAACAGGCCACCACGATGCGCTTGTCGGCCTGCCGGAACACCTTGTCGATGGCCTCGGTCAGGTTGCGCTCGTTGATGATGAAGCCGGGCTGCTCGGCGTTGGTGGAGTCCGACAGCAGCAGGTCGACGCCCTCGTCGCCGAACCGGGCGAACCCGGCCAGGTCGGTGAGGCGGCCGTCCAGCGGCAGCTGGTCCATCTTGAAGTCGCCGGTGTGCAGCACCGACCCGCCGGGGGTGCGGATGCCGACGGCCAGCGCGTCGGGGATGGAGTGGTTGACCGCGAAGAACTCCAGGTCGAACGGGCCGAAGTCGCGCCGTTCGCCCTCCTCCACCTGGACCACTTCGGGCTTGATGCGGTGCTCGCCGAGCTTGGCGGAGATGAGCGCGAGCGTGAGCCGGGAGCCGACGATCGGGATGTCGGGCCGCTCGCGCAGCAGGAACGGCACGCCGCCGATGTGGTCCTCGTGGCCGTGGGTGAGGACGATCGCCTCGATGTCGTCCAGGCGGTCCCGGATGTAGTCGAAGTCCGGCAGGATCAGGTCGACGCCGGGCTGCTCCTCCTCGGGGAAGAGCACGCCGCAGTCGACGATGAGGATCTTTCCGCCGAACTCGAAGACCGTCATGTTGCGGCCGATCTCGCCCAGGCCGCCCAGCGGGACGACGCGCAGGACGCCGTCGCCCTGGGGCGGGGGCGAGCTCAGCTCGGGGTGCGGGTGGCTCATACGGAACCCTCCGTGAGGCGTTCGACGGGGATGGCGCTGGCCGGGACGGCCTGGTGCGGGGCGAGGCCGATGGGGCCCTTCACCCCGGCGGCGGCCAGGTCCTCGCGCAGCAGGGTCTGGAGTTCCACCGAGGCGTCGGTGAGCGGCGCCCGGACCGGTCCGGCGGGCAGGCCGAACAGGTTGAGGATCGCCTTGGTGGTGATGACGCCCTGGGTGCGGAACATGCCGGTGTAGACCGGGGTGAGGCGGCGGTGGATGGCCAGCGCCTGCGTGACCTCGCCCGCCTCGTAGGCGTCGATCAGCTCGTGCAGGTCGGAGCCGACGATGTGGCCGACGACACTGACGAAGCCGGAGGCGCCCACCGACAGCAGCGGCAGGTTGAGCATGTCGCTGCCGCAGTAGTAGGCGAGGCCGGTGCGCTCCATGACCCAGGAGCTGGCGCCGATGTCGTCCTTGGCGTCCTTGTTGGCGACGATGCGCGGGTGCTCGGCCAGCCGGACCAGGGTCTCGGAGGCGATGGGCACCCCGGTGCGGCCGGGGATGTCGTAGAGCATGACCGGCAGGTCGGTGGCGTCGGCGATCGCCGTGAAGTGCCTGATCAGGCCCTCCTGCGGCGGCTTGTTGTAGTACGGGGTGACCGTCAGCAGGCCGTGCGCGCCGGCGCTCTGGGCGGTCTTGGCGAGCTCGATGCTGTGGCGGGTGTCGTTGGTGCCGACACCGGCGACGATCTTGGCGCGGTCGCCGACGGCCTCGACGATCGTGCGGAGCAGGCGCTCCTTCTCGTCGTCGCTGGTCGTGGGCGACTCGCCCGTGGTGCCGCTGACGATCAGGCCGTCGTTGCGCTGCTCATCGACCAGGTAGGTCGCCAGCCGGGCGGCCCCGTCGTAGTCGATGTCCCCGTTGTCCAGCATGGGTGTGACCATTGCGGTCAACATCGCGCCGAAGGGGCGGTTCTTCGTGTCCACCATCGTGTGTGAAAGGCATGCGGACCGCCGCCGTGGGGCGGTGGGGTCCATGGTTGCCCCTCCTCCTCTCGGTGTGTGCGGTCCCGCCGCGCGGGGCGGGACCGGTGGTGTGGCGTACGGATGGAAGGTGCGGAGCCGTGTGTCCGCGTTCCGTGACCGGGGCCGGGTCGGACCACTGCGGGGTCCGACGGGGGCGGTCGCGGAGAAGCCTGTGCCGGTCGTGTCCGGACGGCGTCCGTGCGGACGCCGGTGCCGGGACCGGGGTCGGCCCCGTCCTCGTGGGTCGAGGGAGGGGCTCGCATGTGAACCTACCCGCACCGCGTCCCGGCCATCGGGCCGGGACACGGGCGGGAACCCGCGGATTCGGGGCGGGCGGATCGGTGCGGAAGGGGCCGCGGCCGCGTTGCGGTCAGTCGTCCTTGCCGTCCGGCAGGAAGAGGCTGGCCAGCCAGCTGACGACCGAGACGATGATCGCGCCCCAGAAGGCGGGCCAGAAGCCGTCGATCTCGAAGGGCAGTCCGAAGAGCCCGGCGATCCACTCGGTGAGCAGGAACAGCAGAGCGTTGACGACGAGGCCGATGAGCCCCAGGGTCAGCGCGTAGAAGAGGCAGCCGACCGTTTTGACGATCGGTTTGATGACGGCGTTGACGAGACCGAAGATCAGTCCCAGTCCCAGGAAGACGAGGATCGTCTCCGTCGTGTCCGTGGTGTCGACGACGATGCCGCTGACCAGGTAGGCCGCCAGCCACAGGGCGAGCGCGTTCACGATGACTCTGATAATGAAGCTCACAACGTAGATGTTCCCACGCCGTGGCAAGGTCCCAAAACTCCGGCGTGGGCCCACTCGTGTCGATGACTCCCCCAGGAGGCCTGATCGTGTCCGGTGCCCAGTTCGTCCGTCCCGCCCGTTCCGCCGATATCGGCACCGTGGTGGACCTGCAGGTGTCCTCCTGGCGGGAGGTGTACGGGGGCCTGGTGCCCGAGGCGGTGGTCGCCGAGCTCGGCGGCGCGGAGGCGCGCAAGGAGTTCCACGCGCAGTGGTCGACGGCACTGGAGTCGCCGCCCACCTCCAAGCACCGGCTGGTGGTGGCCACCGACGAGAACGACGGGGCGCGCACGGTGGTGGGCTTCGCCGCGTTCGGCCCGGCGGGCGACCCCGACCTGTGGCCCGCCACCGACGCGGAGGTCTTCGCCCTGCACGTGGACCCGGCGCTGACCCGGCGGGGGCACGGCGGCCGCCTGCTGAACGCGACCGTGGACCACCTGGTGGAGGACGGGTTCACCACCGTGCACGTGTGGGTGCCCGAGGCCGGCAACGCGCTGCGGACGTTCTTCGAGTCCTCCGGCTGGGCGCCCGACGGCGCCCGCCGGACGCTCGACCTGGGCACGGAGCTGGTGATGGTGCGCCTGCACGCCGCCATCTAGCGCCTGCTTCGGCCCTCCGCTCCACCCGCCCGTCAAGAGTCAGAAGGTCCTCAACGGACGGCCTACGGCCGACAGCCTTTCCCCTTGCCGTGCTCGGCGCCCCTAGAAGGCGGGAATGGGTTTCAGGAAGCACAGCGGCCCTACGCGGCCGTCCTCGTTCCCCGGACGTCCGCTTCGGGCCTCCAGAACCCCGCCGGCGCCTCGCGGTAGCCCCGGCCCCGGGGCGGCGCGGCCGCGGCCCCGGGGCGGGTGCGCCGGCCCGGCGGGCAGGCACTACCGTGGGGAGGTCGTAGCGGCGCGACGCGCGCCGGCCGTCGAGCGGTGGAGGAACCCGGCAGTGGCCACGGTCAGCGAATGGATCTCGGGGATGCGCCCCCGGACGCTTCCCAACTCGATCGTCCCGGTGGCGGTCGGTACCGCGCTGGCCTTCGCCCTGGACGGGTTCGTGTGGTGGAAGGCACTGCTGGCGCTGGTGGTGTCGATGGCCCTCCAGGTGGGGGTGAACTTCGCCAACGACTACAGCGACGGCGTCAAGGGCACCGACACGGCGGAGCGGACCGGGCCCACCCGGCTGACGGCGACCGGGCTGGCCGCGCCCGAACAGGTGCTGGCGGCGGCGCTGGGCAGCTTCGCGTTCGCGGGCCTGGTGGGCCTGGTGCTGGTGGTGACCACGTCGTGGTGGCTGCTGCTGGTGGGCGCGGTGGCGATCGGCGCCGCCTGGTACTACACCGGCGGGCGCACCCCGTACGGGTACCGGGGCCTGGGCGAGGTGTCGGTGTTCGTGTTCTTCGGCGTGGTGGCCGTGGTGGGCACCGTGTTCGTGCAGCTGGAGGCCGCGCCCTGGCAGGCGTGGGTCGCCTCGGTGCCGGTGGGGCTGCTGTCCTGCGCGGTGCTGGTGATCAACAACCTGCGGGACATCCCCACCGACCGGGAGACCGGCAAGATCACGCTGGCGGTGCGGCTGGGCGACGCCGGGACGCGGCGGCTGTACGCGGGGATGGTCGTCGCGGCGTTCGTGGTGGCCCTGCCGCTGGTGGCGGTGTCCTGGTGGGTGCCGCTGGTGCTGCTGGCGGCCCCGCTGGCGGTGCCGCCGCTGCGCCGGGTGCTGGGCGGCCAGACCGGCCGCGACCTGGTGCTGGGGCTGGGCGAGACCGGCCGGCTCCAGATGGCGTTCGGCGCCCTGCTGTCGGTGGCTCTGCTGCTGGGGTGAGTCCGGTGGCCGGATGGCCCGGTGCCCGGGTGGCCGGGTGCGGACAGGGGCGGATTCGTAGGCGGGGTGTGACCGGCCGGAGACCCGCCGCCGCCTAGGTTCGGGGCATGGCGACCCCCCGCAGAACCGCCGCGGCGCTGACCGCCGCCGCGCTGACGCTGATCCTGGCCGCGTGCTCGTCGAGCCCCGGCAACCCCGCCGACGCCCCCGGCGCGGACGAGACCTCCCTGGGCCGCGGCGGCGTCCCCCAGGCCTCCTCCCCGGCCCCGCCCCCGTCCGACGGGGCCGGGGAGACCGACCTGCCCTCCCACACGGTCCGGGTCGGGGGTGTCGAGAGCGTGGTGGTCGTCGGCCCGGTGCGGCGGACCGGCGGCGAGCTGGCCGACCTCACCGTGGCGGTCCACGTCGTCGGCGAGAGCGGCGTGCACGCGGCGGACCTGGCGGGGTGGCTGGAGGATAGCGAGCTGGTCGACACCGAGAACGGGAGGGTCCACCGGGTGGCCCGGGACGGGGACGGGGTGTGCGTCTGTTCGCGGGCCGAGGAGGTGTACCTGTTGCAGGGCGACGTGCTGGTGCTCAGCGCCACCTTCGCGGCCCCGCCGGAGGGCATGGACGCGATCGACGTGCGGCTGGTCCTGGGCGGGACGTTCCCCGGGGTCCCCGTTGTCTGAGGAGCGGACGCAGGGCGGAACGGACCCCGCCCGCCTCGTCAACTGCTGCATGATCCTGCTGATCGGCCCCTTCGTCGTCGTGGTGCTCGTCATCACCCACGCCGTCCTCTTCGCCCTGAGCGACCCCGGCGGCGTCCCGGACGAACCGAGGACGTACGTTCCGCCGGTCAACACGGCCCCGGTGGCCACCGCGCCCGTGGAGGACGTCACGGCACCGGTCGAGGACATCGAGGCGCCGGTCGAGGGGATCGAGGCCCCGGTGAAGGACATCACGGCGCCCGTCGTGGACGCCCCCTGAGCCCGGACGCACGAACGCCCCGGGCCGCGACGCGGCGGCCCGGGGCGGGAGTAACGACGGCTCAGCCCAGGTCGAGCAGGGGCTCCAGGCCCACCGTCAGCGGGTCGGGCAGGTCGGCGACCCTGCGCACGCCCAGCAGCACGCCGGGCATGAACGAGGCCCGGTTCATGGAGTCGTGGCGGATCTTCAGGGTCTCACCGTCCGTGCCGAACACGACCTCCTGGTGGGCGATCAGCCCCTGGATGCGCAGCGCGTGCACCCGCACCCCGTCCACGTCGGCGCCGCGGGCGCCGGGGATCTCGGCGGTGGTGGCGTCGGGCATCGGGCCCACCCCGGCCGCCCGGCGGGCCTGCGCGACCAGCTCGGCGGTGTGGTAGGCGGTGCCGCTGGGGGCGTCCGCCTTGTTGGGGTGGTGCAGCTCGATGATCTCGGTCGACTCGAAGTAGGGCGCGGCCTTGGCGGCGAAGTGCATCATCAGCACCGCGGCGATGCCGAAGTTGGGCGCGATGAGCACCTTCGCGCCGGGCTTGGCGGCGAGCAGCTCGCGCACCCGGTTCAGCTTCTCCTCGTCGAACCCGCTGGTGCCGACGACGGCGTGGATGCCGTGGCCGATCAGCCACTCCAGGTTGTCCATGACGACGTCGGGGTGGGTGAAGTCGACGACGTAGTCGGCCCCCAGCACCCGCTCCCGGTCCTCGCCGGCGTCCGCGCCGCCGACGAACTCCATGTCGTCGGCCCCCCGGACCGCGTTGACGACCTCTGACCCCATGCGCCCTTCGGCGCCGAAAACTCCGACCTTGAACACGGCACGAGCGTAGCGGATCGGCGCGGTCCGGCGTGGTGCGACCTGGGCCGGGACCGGCCGCGTGCGACGATCGGCCCATGGCGGACCAAAGCGACACAGGCGGCGCGCACGGCTCCCAGCACCGCCTGGGCTCCCTGCTGAACGGGCTGCGCGCGACGGTGCTGGGCGCCAACGACGGCATCGTCTCCACCGCGGGCCTGGTGGTGGGTGTGGCGGGCGCCACCCCGCACCGTGAGGCCCTGCTGGTGGCGGGGATCGCGGGCACCCTGGCCGGGGCGCTGTCGATGGCGGCGGGCGAGTACGTGTCGGTGAGCACCCAGCGCGACACCGAGCGGGCCGCCCTGGCCCGGGAGAGGCGGGAGCTGGCCGACGACCCGCAGGGCGAGCTGGAGGAGCTCGCCGGGCTGTACCGCGAGCGGGGGCTGAGCGAGGAGCTGTCGCACCGGGTGGCCCGGGAGCTGACCGAGCACGACGCGCTGCGCGCGCACGCCGAGGTGGAGCTGGGGCTCAACCGCTACCGGGTGGACCCGTGGCAGGCGGCGTTCGCGAGCCTGTTCTCCTTCGTGCTGGGCGCGCTGGTGCCGCTGACGGCGATGCTGCTCAGCTCCGACGCCTGGCGGCTGCCGGTGACAGTGGCGGCGGTGCTGGTGGCCACGGGGACGCTGGGCGCGGTGAGCGCCCGCATGGGCGGGGCCCTGCCGGGGCGGGCGGCGCTGCGGTGCGTGGTGGGCGGCTCCTTCGCGATGCTGGTCACCTACCTGGTCGGCACCCTGGTCGGGCAGTTCACGTCCCTCTGAACCGGCGAGGTCACTTCGCCGCCGACAGGCTCAGCGAGAAGTCCCCGTCCGGGTCGGTCCACCAGTGCGTCAGCTCGAACCCGGCCTCCTCCAGCTCCCGTTCCAGCCCCTCCTTGCGGAACTTGGCCGAGATCTCGGTGCGCATCTCCTCCCCCGCCGCGAAGTCGACGTCCAGGTCCAGGGCCGCCACCCGCACGTGCTGGTCCACCCGCGAGCGCAGCCGCATCTCGATCCACTCCTCCTTCTCGTTCCAGCGGGCGACGTGCTCGTACTCCGTCGGGTCGAAGTCGGCCCCCAGCTCCCGATTGATCACGCTCAGGACGTTGCGGTCGAACTCGGCGGTCACCCCCTGGTCGTCGTCGTAGGCCGCGACCAGCCGGCCGGGGTCCTTGACCAGGTCCGCGCCGAGCAGGAAGGTGTCGCCCGGGCGCAGCACCGCCCGGATGTCGCGCAGGAACCCCGCCCGGGGCGCGGGCTCCTGGTTGCCGATGGTCGAGCCCAGCACGGCGACGGTCTGGCGCCCGCCGTCCTCGCGCACCGGCAGCAGGCCCAGGTGGTGCTCGAAGTCGCCGACGACGGCGTGCACGTCCAGGTCCGGGTAGTCGTCGGCGACCCGGCGCGCGGAGGCGGCCAGAAACTCGCCGCTGACGTCGACGGGGACGAACCGGGCCAGGGTGCCGTGGCGGCGCATGGCGTTCAGCAGCAGCCGGGTCTTGACGCCCGACCCCGAGCCCAGTTCGATGAGCGCCTCGGCGTCGGCGGCGTCGGCGATCTCGTCGGAGCGTTCCTCCAGGATGGCCCGCTCGGCCCGGGTGGGGTAGTACTCGGGGAGCTCGGTGATGTCCTCGAACAGGGCGCTGCCGCGTTCGTCGTAGAACCATTTGGGCGGCAGCTGTTTGGGGACGGACGAGAGCCCCTCGGCGACGTCCTTGCGCAGGGCCTTGTCCAGGTCGTCGGCGGTCAGGTTGCGGTCGATGCGGAACACGGCGACTCCTCGGTCGGGCGGCTCGTACAGGTCGGCCGGGTCAGACGATGGGGTGGATCTCGGTGCGCTCCGCCGCGGCCACGGCCACGGACCCCTCGGGCACCTCCCGCCAGCCCGGGGCGTCGTCGTAGGGCTCCGAGGCCAGCACGACGCCTCCCCCGGGCTCCCGCAGGGTGAACAGGGTGTCCCCGGCGGCGGTGCCCACGAGGGTCTCGCCGTCGGTCGCCAGCAGGTTGTAGCGCCCCTCGGAGTGCTCGCGGGCGTGGCGGACCACGGCGGCCAGCGCGCCGGGCAGGTCGCCGGAGGCCCGCCACAGGCGCACCGCGTGCCCGAACAGCGGCGCGGAGTCCACCGGGGCGCGGGCGTCCAGCGCCCCGGGGGGCGGCGGCAGCGCCGCCACCAGGGCGTCGTCGTCCTTGACCGCGCCGTTGTGGCTGAACAGCAGCCGCCCGGCGCGGAAGGGCTGGGTGCTCGCCTCGTCGGTGCCGAACCCGACGGTGGCGTCGCGCACCGCCGCCAGCACGCACCCCGAGGCCAGGCCGCGGGCCGCCTCGGCGAAGGAGGCGTCGCCCCACATGGGCAGGGCGCGCCGGTAGCGCAGGGGTTCGGGGGTGTCGTCGGGGTACCAGCCCACCCCGAACCCGTCGGCGTTGACCGTGCCGTGCCTTTGCAGGCGGGGCGCCCAGGACTGGACGTGCAGGGAGTGGGGCGCCGCGTACAGCAGGTCGTACAGTGTGCGCGGCGGCCCCAGGTAGGCCAGGTGGCGGCACATCAGGCGGGCTCCGCGTCGCGGGCGCAGCGGAAGCCGCTGAAGATCTGCCGCCGGATCGGCAGGTCCCAGTTGCGGAAGGTGGAGCGGACGGCCGTGGGGTGGGTGGCCCACGAGCCGCCGCGCAGCACCTTGTAGCCGGAGTCGAAGAACACCTCGGAGTACTCGCGGTACGGGAAGGCGCGGAACCCCGGGTAGCCGTGGAAGGTGGTGGAGGTCCACTCCCACACGTCGCCGATGAGCTGGTGCACGCCCAGCGGGGACGCCCCGTCGGGGTGGCGGCCCACGGTGGCGGGGCCGAGCCTGCGCTGGCCGAGGTTGGCGTGGCGGGCGGCGGGCTCCTCGTCGCCCCAGGGGTGGCGGCGCGAACGGCCGGTGGCCGGGTCGAGGCGGGCGGCCTTCTCCCACTCGGCCTCGGTGGGCAGCCGCTTGCCCGCCCACGCGGCGTAGGCCTGCGCCTCGTGGAAGTTGACGTGCTGGACCGGCTCGTCGGGCGGCACCAGCTCGCGGCGGCCGAAGCGGCGCCGGGACCACTCCTGCCCCTCGCGGTCCCAGAAGGCGGGCGAGACCGCCCCGCGCTTCTCCTTCCACTCCCAGCCGTCGGGGCTCCACCAGCGGCGGGTCTGGTAGCCGCCGTCGTCCATGAACTCCCGGTAGGCGGCGTTGGTGACGGGCGCGGTGTCGATGAAGTAGGCGGGCAGGTCGACGGTGGCGGAGGGCTTCTCGTTGTCGTAGGCCCAGGGGTCGTCGTCGGTGCCCATGGTGAAGGGCCCGGCGGGGACCAGGGCCTCGGCCTCGGCGGGCGGGCGCAGGGGTGCGACGTGCGGGGTCTCCTCCAGCAGCACGGGGGCGCCCCGGCGCAGCTGGTGGGTGGCGAGCATGGTCTCGTCGTGCTGGTGCTCGTGCTGGATGACCATGTGGTAGACGAACCCGGCGTCCAGCAGGCCGGGCGGCCCGGGCGGTGCGTGGGGGTCGTCGGGGGGCCGCGGGGCGGGCACGGTGAGGTCGACGCCGTCCAGGGCGTCCAGGACCTCGCGGCGGACCCGGTCGTTGTAGTCGCGGGCCTCCCGCGGGCGCAGCAGCGGCAGGGTGATGCGTTCGGCGCGGGGGTTCTCGAAGGCGTCGTAGAGGTGGTCGATGTCGGGGCGCAGGGCCTCGCGCCCGGCGGCGGCCCGCAGCAGCCACTGCTCCTCGTAGTTGCCGATGTGCGCCAGGTCCCAGACCAGCGGCGACATCAGCGGCGAGTGCTGGGCGAGCAGCTCCTCGTCGTCGAGGGCGTCCAGGGTGAGGCCGAGGCTGCGCCGCCTGCCGCGGTCGAGCTCCGCGGCGATGCGCTCCTTGGAGATGCCCCGGGAGGCGCCCTGGGAGATGTCCTGTCCGTTGTTCACCGTGTTCACCGAACTCCTCCACCGTGGTCCGAGTGGCGGTCGGCCGCCCCCGCGTGGGCGGGGCGCGGCGCGGGCACGCTCGACCGCGTGTCGGCGGGGCTGAGCCCGCGCCGGGTGTGGCGGTCGGCGTAGTCGTCGACGAGGAAGGCCAGGCGGGTCGCGCCCATGCGGGGCAGGGCGTCGATCGCGGCGTCGAGGCAGCGGCGGGCGCAGGCGGCGACGTCCGGGTCGCCCATGCCGTCGCGGGCCGCGCGCAGCCACAGCCGCCGGTCGGGGACGGGGCCGCCGCTGAGCCGCTCGGTGGCCTCCTCGGCGGTGGCGCGGGCGCGCGGGTCGTCGAAGAGGGCGGCGGCGACCGCGACGGGGACCGGCCACCAGCGCAGCGGCAGGGTGTCGATCATGCGCAGCTCCCACCAGCCGCGGGGGCGCACCGGCGGGAAGAGGGTGCTCAGGTGCAGTTCGAGGTCGTCGGGGGTGACGGGGCGCGGGCCGTGCCCGGCGACCCACTCGGCGAGGGTGATGCCGGGGTCGGCCCGCCAGGTTCCACCGCCCCCGGGGACCTCGGGGACGGCCATGACGGCGGCGTCCAGGGCGTAGGCGGCCCAGGCGTCGGCCGGGTCGGCGGGGCCGCCGGGCTCCAGGACGGGCGCGGTGCGGTCGGCGTCCATGCCGGCCCAGATGGCCCAGCGGGTGGACTTCCAGCCGGTGGGGCGGCCGCGCCAGAGCGGGGAGTTGGCGAACGCGGCGACCAGGACGGGGCCGAGGCGGTGCGCGAACTCCCAGCGTTCGCGCAGGTCGGCGGCGTCGGCCCCGGCGTCCAGGCACACCTGGAGCGAGGCGGTCGCGCACATCATGGTGTGCCCGCCAAAGGTGCGGCGCCCGGCGAAGAACCGGTGCATGGCCTCGTAGCGGGGCAGCCGGAGCTGCCGGGGCGGCGTGCGCACGGGGTCCAGCGCGGACTCGACCAGGCACAGGCCGTCCTGGGCGAGGGTCTTGGCGAGGTGCTCCAGGTCCGCGGCGAGCGCTTCGTGCGCTCGGGCCGGGCCGGGCAGGGCGGGCGAGCTGAGCTCGATCTGGCCGCCGGGTTCGAAGGTGACGCGGCTTCCCGCGGGCGGGGGGCCGGAGCCCTCCAGCAGCGCCGCGAGGCGGTCGATGGTGACGGTGGTGTCGGGTGCGGCGGTGTCGGTGACCAGCCACTCGGTCTCGGCTCCGACCTTGCCTGGAGGGCCGGTCTTGAAACAGACCCCGTTGATGTACTCGTGGACGTCGTCCGTGGTCATGTGCGCCATGGGCTGCTCTCCCTCAGGGCGGCCAACGCCCCGCGCGGGGCGTGTGCCTACCCTGTCCTCCCCCGCTCTCCGGCGCGGCGAACGTGTCGAACGGCCGGAAAGGTGAGCGGATGCGGACAAGGGTCGCGTTCGCGACTTCCCTCCGGAATCGACATCCCCGGTGACTTCGCCCTTCCCGGTGGACGGTGATGTTCCCGTCCACCAGTAAAGTGACTCAGATCACATATTGATGAATTCGGACACCCGGCCCACCACGATCTCCCGTTCCCGTTCGTCCAGCCCGATGCCGAAGACCTCCTCCAGCACCCGCGGCACGTCCCGCGCCGGGATCTCGTCCTGACCCCCGGTCCCGTCCGGGTGCGCGGTGAACAGCGTGGTGTTCATCAGCTTGTACTGCGTACCCGGACCGATGCGCTGCGCGGTCAGCCTGCCCAGGAACGGCGAGCGCGGGTGCGAGGTCAGGTAGTGGCTGAAGATCGCGTAGTCCGTCCGCGCCTGCCCCGCCGTGGTGAAGGCGAACTGCGGCGCCCACTCCCGGCCGTCGAACGTGCGCAGCAGCCACTCCGGGCCGCCCAGGCCCTCCACCCGGTCCAGCCGCACGCCCCAGCCGCCCTGCGCCTCCTGGTGCCCGTCCGCGAACGGGATCGGCTCCAGCAGCCCGCCCCCGCCGAAGCCGACGTCGGCCAGGTAGGGGCCCTTCTCGGTCTCCACCCGCAGCAGGGCGTGCGTCGCGGGTCGCACGTGCCCGTTCGCGCCCACCACCACGCGCGCCGCGAACCCGGTGACGGCGAAGCCCAGCCGGGACAGGACCGAGGCCAGCAGCAGGTTCTGCTCGTAGCAGTAGCCGCCGCGCCGGTGGCGGACCATCTTGTCCACCAGCGCGGGCACGTCCAGCGGGACGGGGCGGCCCAGGACGAGTTCGACGTTCTCGAAGGGGATCGACGCCAGGTGCGCGCGCTGGACCGCGCGCAGCGTCTCCGCGGTGGGTGCGAGGCCCGCGGGCAGGCCGGTGCGCTCGCGGTAGGCGTCCAGGTCCAGGTCGGCGGCGTCCCACAGGTCGGTCTCGGTGAACAGCGGCCCCACCTGCGGGGCGGGGGTCAGGTCGTCGTGTGCCATGTCCACCACAACGGCGGACCGCCGCCGGCCGGTTCCCGCGGGGCCGTCCGGTTCCGGACGGCCCCGCGGTGTTACTTCACCCGGTTCCGGGAGACGTGCCCTCCAGGGCGCGCGCCCAGTGGCAGGCGGTGACGTGCGCGTCACCGTCGCCGGGCAGGACCCCGGGGTCCTCGGTGCGGCAGCGGTCGGCCACGCCCGCCCGCTCGGCCTCGCCCGACGCCAGGACCGGGCAGCGCGGGTGGAAGCGGCAGCCGCCCGGCACCTTCTTGGGGTCCGGCGGCTCCCCCGACAGCACCACCGGTTCCCCTTCGGCCTCGGGCAGCACCGACAGCAGTGCCCGGGTGTAGGGGTGCCGGGGCTCGGACAGGACCTCTTCGACCGTTCCCAGCTCCACCACCCGGCCCAGGTACATCACGGCGACCCGGTCGGCGATGTTCCACGCCAGGCCCAGGTCGTGGGTGGCGATGAGCGCCGACAGGCCCAGCTCGTCGCGCAGGTCCAGGAGGAGGCGCAGGATCTCGCCGCGGACGGAGGCGTCCAGGGACGCCACCGGCTCGTCGGCCACCAGTACTTCGGGCTCCAGGACGAGTGCCCCGGCGATCACCACGCGCTGGCGCTGGCCGCCCGACAGCTCGTAGGGGTAGCGGGCCAGGAACCGCTCCGGGGGCCGCAGACCGGCTCGGGAGAGCGCCCGGGTCACCCGCTCGGCCTCGTCGGCGGTGGTCCCCCCGTGGATGCGCAGGCCCTCGGCGACGGACTCGTAGACCGTGCGCCGGGGGTTGAGCGAACCCGTCGGGTCCTGCTGGACCAGCTGCACCCGGCGCCGGTAGGCGCGCAGGTCCCGGGAGGAGTACCGCAGCGGGCTCCCCTCGAACGACACCTCGCCCGCGGTGGGGCGCTCCAGGCCCAGCAGCAGCCGGCCCAGGGTGGTCTTGCCGCAGCCGGACTCCCCCACCAGGGCCACGATCTCCCCGGCGGCCACGTCCAGGTCGACCCCGTCCACGGCCCGGGCGGCGGCGCGGCCGCCCCCGAACCCGGAGGTGAAGACGACCCGCACGCCGCGGGCGCTCAGGATCGGCACGGCCGCCCCCTCCCCGTGATCCGGTGCGGACGCGAACGCGTCGGTCTCGGTGGTGCTCAACGGACCTCCTCCCCGACCGGGCCCACGTGCACACAGGCGGCGTGCCGCGCCGACTCCCCGTCGGCGCCGGGGGCGACCGGCCACAGCGGCGGGTCGACCGTCGCGCACACGTCCTCGGCCACCGGGCAGCGCGGCCGGAACACGCACCCCGCGGGCGGGTCGGCCGGGTCGGGCGGATCGCCCGGCAGCCCGCGCGGGGCCCGCCGGGAGGCCGGGTCCCCGATCCTGGGGAAGGCCGCGCCCAGCGCCGCGGCGTAGGGGTGGGCGGGGGCGCCCATCACCTCGCGGGCCGGGCCCTGCTCCACGATCCGCCCCGCGTACATCACCGCGACCCGGTCGCAGGTGTCGGCCAGGACGGACAGGTCGTGGCTGATCATCAGCATCCCGATTCCGTGTTCGGTGACCAGGCGCTTGAGCAGGGCGAGGATCTGCGCCTGGATCATCACATCCAGGGCGGTGGTCGCCTCGTCGGCCACGATCAGCCGCGGTTCGCAGGCCAGGGCCATCGCGATCATGACCCGCTGGCGCTGGCCGCCGGACAGCTGGTGGGGGTGGTCGGCGGCCCGGGAGGCGGGCAGCCCCACCTGGCGCAGGAGTTCGGCGACCCGGTCCGCGACCCTGTTCCTGGGAACGGTCCGGTGGATGAGCAGGGGTTCGGCGATCTGCTCCCCGATGCGCCGCACCGGGTTGAGCGAGTGCATGGCGCCCTGGAACACGATGGCCGCCTCCGACCAGCGCACCGCGCGCAGCCGCCCCCACCGCATGGTGAGGACGTCCTCCCCGGCCAGCTCCACGGCCCCGGTGATCCGGGCCGTGTCGGGCAGCAGCCGCAGCAGCGCCATGGCCACCGTGGACTTGCCGCTGCCGGACTCCCCGGCCAGGCCGAGCGTGTCGCCGGGTCGGAGGGAGATGTCCACGCCGCGCACGGCGGGGACCTCGCCGCCGCCGGAACGGTAGGTCACGTGCAGGTCCCGCACGTCGAGAAGGGAGGTCAACGCTGCTCCCGGAGTCGGGGGTCGATGACGGCCTCCAGGGCGCGGCCGCACAGGGTGAACGCCAGGGCGACCAGGGCGATCGCCAGGCCGGGCGGCACCATGTACCACCAGATCCCGGAGCTGATCGCGCCCGCGTTGCGGGCGCTCTCCAGGATCCCGCCCCAGGAGATGGTGGTGGGGTCGCCCACGCCCAGGAAGGCCAGGGTGGACTCCGCGATGATGGAGGTCGCCACCAGCAGGGTGGTCTGGGCCAGCACCACCGGCATCACGTTGGGCAGCACGTGCCAGGCCATGACGTGCAGGTGGCCGCCGCCCAGGGCGCGGGCCCGCTCCACGTAGGGCCGGGCCTCCACGGCCAGGGTCTGGGCGCGCACCAGGCGCGCGGTGGCGGGCCACACCGTCAGGCCGATGGCCAGGATGATCGTGCCGGTGCCGCGGGGCAGGACCGCGGCCAGCGCCACGGCGAGCACCAGGGTGGGCAGCACCAGGAACCAGTCGGTGAGGCGCATCAGGACCGAGGACAGGATCCGCCCGGCGGTGCCGCCGCCCGTCCCGAAGTGCCCGGCGGTCACGCCCACCAGGGTCCCCAGCGACACCGAGACCACGGTGGCCAGGAAGCCGACGGTCAGCGAGACCCGGGACCCCCAGATGATGAGGTCGAGGATGGACCGGCCGTAGTCGTCGGTGCCCAGCGGGAAGCGGGCGCTGGGCGGCTCGAACGCGGTGCCGGGCGCCCGGGTGACGGTGAGGTCGGCCGGGTCCACGATCAGCGGCGCGCACAGGGCCAGGGCGACCAGGGCGAGCAGCCCGGCCAGGCCGACCATCCCGGCGCGGCGGCGGGAGTACTCGCGGGCGAACGCGCGCAGCGCCTCGCGGCGCCGGCGGCGGGCCAGGGCGCGCGGGGAGGGCGGTGCCGCGGGGGGCGGCGGGGCCGTGTCGGTGTTCATGGGCGCACCCTGGGGTCGAGCAGCGGGTAGACCAGGTCGGCGACCAGGTTCATGACGATCACCGAGGCCGCGAACACCACGAACAGGCCCTGGACCAGGCCCAGGTCGGGCACGCTCAGGCCGGAGTAGAACAGGCGCCCCAGCCCCGGCCAGGAGAACACGGTCTCGACGAGGATCACCCCGGAGACCACCTGGCCCAGGTTGAGGAAGATGAGGGTGACGGTGGGCAGCAGCGCGTTGGGCACGGCGTGCCTGCGGCGCACCAGCGCGTCGGTCAGGCCCTTGGCCCGCGCGGTGGTGAGGTAGTCGGCGCCCTTCTCGTCCATGAGGGAGGAGCGCATGATCATCAGGTATTGGGCGTAGATGACCGCGACCATGGTGGCGACCGGCAGGACCATGTGCCAGGCGGTGTCGACGGCCACGTTCCAGAACCCGGTGACGCCGGGGGTGGTCATGCCGCCGGTCGGGAACAGGCCGGGCAGCGGGTCGCGGCCGGACGCGAACAGGACGATGAGCAGCAGCCCGAGCCAGAACGTGGGCACCGACCAGAAGAACAGGGCCACCGTCGTGTTGACCCGGTCGCCCGCGCCCCCGGGCCGCCAGCCCGAGCGCACGCCCAGGAGCAGGCCGAGCAGGGCGGCGATGACGGTGCCGGTCCCGGCGAGCAGGACCGTGGGGCCCAGCGCGTCGAGGATGAGCTCGGCCACCGGTCTGCGGTACTGGAACGAGGTGCCCAGGTCCAGCCGGAACAGGCCCACGGCGTAGTCGAGGAACTGCTGCCACAGCGGCTGGTCCAGGCCGAACTGGCGGCGCAGTTCCTGGCGCTGTTCGGCGGTGACCTCGCGGCCCTCGGTCATCCGGCGGACCGGGTCGCCGGGCAGGATGCGGAACAGGAAGAACCCGGCGACGACCACCCCGGCCAGGGACAGCACGGCGGTGAGCAGCCGGCCGCCGACGTAGCGGAGCACCCGGCCGGCGCGGCCGCGGGCGGCGGCCGCCGCCGGGGCGGAGGAGGGGACCTCCTCCGCCCCGGACGGGGCCGTGAGAGGGGCGCCGGTCACTCGCGGTCCTCCGCGGTGGCCCGGCGGCGGAACAGCAGGAACGCGCCCCCGGCCACGAGCACCAGTGCGACCGCGCCGACGCCGATCCACACCCCGGTGGACACGCCGCCCACGTTCGGGCCCGCGCCCGGTCCGTCCTCGACCGGCTGGGCCGCCCAGAACGCCCAGTAGCCGTCCTGGCCCCAGATGTTGCCGCCCTCGGCGGGCTGGGTGAGGAGGGTGCCCTCCTCGATGTGGTCGGTCCGGTAGGCCTCCCGGATGTCCGGGTAGGTCAGGACGTTGACGACGGCCTCCTCGTAGAGGATGCGCTGGAGGTCGTGGATGATCCCGGCGCGCGCCTCCCGGTCGTACTCCCGGAGCTGGTCGGCGTAGAGCTCGTCGTACTCCTCGTTGCAGAAGTACGCGTCGCCCTGCATGGTGCCCGGTTCGGTGGGCAGCGCGTCGCAGGTGTGGATGCTGAACACGTAGTCGGGGTCGGGGTTGACCGTCCACCCGGTGAAGATCAGGTCGTACTCGGCGGCGTACAGGGCGTCGCTGAGCACGCCGGGGTCGACGGTGAGGTTCTCGACCTCGATGCCGATGTCGGCCAGGCGCTCCACGATGATCTTGCCCGCGCTGACGTTGTCGGGCCGGTCCTGGTGGACGTGCATGCGCAGTTCGAGGCGGTCGCCGTCGGGCGAGACGCGCACCCCGTCGTCGCCGAGCTCGTAGCCGGCCTCGTCGAGCATCTCGTTGGCGGCGTCGGGGTCGAAGGCCAGGATCGCCTCGTCGCCCTCCGGCGACCAGTGGAAGTCTGTGTAGCGGGTCGGGATGTAGCCCCCGGCCGCCGTGGCGCGGCCGCCGTGGGCCTTGTCCACGATCTCCTGGTTGTCGATCGCCATCACGATGGCCTGGCGCAGGGTGCGGTCCTCCAGGGCCGGGTGGCCGTCGCCGAACTCCTCGCCGTCCTGGGTGACGGCGCCCGGGTTGATGGTGAAGGCCTGGAACCGCTTGCCGTCGGCGAAGTTGACGGCGATGTCGGAGGCGTCCGACAGGGCGTCGGCCTGGGCGGCGGTCAGCTCGTAGACGAAGGAGACCTCGCCGCTGCGCAGGGCCTCGACGGCGGCGTCCTTCTCGGCGTAGTACCGGAAGACCAGGTTGTCGAAGCCGGGGGCGCCGTTCCAGTGGTCGGGGTTGGCCTCCAGGGTGATGCTCTGGCCGCGGTCGTGCCCGGTGAGGATGAACGGGCCGCTGCCGACGCTGGGCAGCGCCTCGCCGTCGGCGGCGTACTCGCCGAAGGCGTCGCCCTCGCTCTCGATGATCGGCTCCCACACGTGCCGGGGCACGATGGGCACCGTCAGCGACTCCATGGTGGCCTGGGGCTCGGAGAGCTCGACCACGACGGTGTGCTCGTCGGGCGCGGTGACCTCCTCGAACCCGGCGACGTAGCTGCCGTTGGCGGTGGCCGCGGCCTCGTTCTCCATGATCGTGGTGAACGTCCACGCCACGTCGTCGGAGGTGAGCGGCTCGCCGTCGGAGAAGGTGACGTCGTCGCGGAGGTCGAAGGTCCAGGTCAGGCCGTCGTCACTGGTCTCCCAGCTCTCCGCCAGGGCCGGGGCGGGGTTGCTGGTGACCTGGTCGTTGGTGACCAGCGAGTCGTAGACGTGGGACAGGATGTTGGTGGTGACGGCGAGCTGTGCGGTGAACGGGTTGAAGGAGTCCACCTGCTGGGCGACCGCCACCGTGAGGGTGCCGCCGCCGGGGGAGGCGGCGTCGGCGGCCGCGGGGGCGGCCGCGGTCCCGACGACCAGCAGCAGCGCGGTTCCTGTGGTCGCCGCCCTACACAGCGGCGACACGGTCGGAGGGTGATGGGAGTGCATCTCGGCCCCTGTCAGGATCGTGGGGTGGTGGCCTGTGCCACCAGGGGGTTGGTTCGTTGTCTACCAACGGACCGCGATGAGCGTCAATGATCTACAAGGTGCGCCGTGACATCGCAATACATTCGCGGCCGAGCGTGGTCACAGGGGGTTTCGCGGGCGTTAAGTGGCAAATGGTGAGGGCCGTAATGGCCCCGCCTTGGCACTGTTCTTCGTACTCCGCTACGGTTCCGGCCATGATGGGGCACTCTCACGCCTTGAGCGGCGTGGTCGGCTGGATGGCGGTCGTTCCGCTCGTCCAGGGGACGCAATTCCTGGGCCTGGACTTCAACCTCGGCCCGAGCGAGATCATCGCCGGTTCTCTGGTGTGCGCGGGGGCGGCCCTGCTGCCCGACGTGGACCACAAGAGCGCGACGGTCACCAAGACCTACGGCAAGGTCACCGAGGTGCTGAGCGACATGCTGTCGTTCCTCTTCGGCGGCCACCGGATGGGCACCCACTCGTTCTTCTTCGCGATCCTCATGGGTGTGATCGTGCAGCTCCTGGCCCTGTGGTCGGAGCTGGCGGTGCAGATCTTCGTGTTCCTGCTGATCGGCATCGCGCTCCAGGGCCTGGGTTTCGGACTCGACAAGAACCGGACGGCGTCGGGGGTGATCAACGCGCTGGCGACGGCGGCGATCACCCTGGCCCTGTTCTCGGCCGGGACCAACTACACCTGGCTGGGCCTGGCGGTCGCCTTCGGCGTGGTCCTGCACTTCTTCGGCGACATGGTCACCAAGATGGGCGTGCCGATCTTCTGGCCGTTCTGGAAGAAGCGCATCGGCCAGAACAAGGGGTTCAAGACCGACGGCCCGGTCGAGCAGAAGGTGGTCACCCCCCTGCTCACCGTCGGCGTGATCATCGGCTCCATCTACCTCTTCGACTGGCCCGCCCTGCTCCCCGCCGGGCGCTGACCCCTCCCCTCTCCCCCGTTCGTCCCCCGCGCCCCGCCGCCCCGGTGGGGCGCTTCCTTTTTCGGACCCCCGGACTAAGGTGTCTCCCGTGACACGGACCACAGAGAGCCTCACCCCGGAACTGTACGAATACCTCGTCGCCCAGGGCACCCCGATCGACGACGTGCTGGCCGACCTGGTCGAGGAGACCGCGCGCCTGTTCCCCGCGAGCAAGGGGATGCAGATCGGGCCCGAACAGGGCACGTTCACCACCCTGCTCACGCGGATCTCGGGCGCCCGCGACGCCGTGGAGGTCGGCACCTTCACCGGCTACTCGTCCCTGTGCATCGCCCGCGGCCTGCCCGACGACGGCACGCTGCTGGCCCTGGACGTCAGCGACGAGTGGACCTCCGTCGCCCGCCGCTACTGGGAGCGGGCCAAGGTCGCCGACAGGATCACGCTCCGGCTCGGCCCGGCGCTGGAGTCCCTGCGCGCCCTGCCCGCCGAGCCGCGGTTCGACCTGGCCTTCATCGACGCCGACAAGGAGGGCTACATCGGCTACTGGGAGGAGCTCGTCCCGCGCATGCGCACCGGCGGGATCCTGCTGGCCGACAACACGCTCTCCCACGGCCGGGTGATCGACCAGGCCAACACGGCCGAGCACGTCCAGGGCATCCGCGACTTCAACGCCCACCTGGTCGCCGACGACCGGGTCACCCAGGTCCTGCTGCCCATCGGCGACGGCCTGACCCTGGCCCGCAAGAACTGACTTCTCCAGGGCCGTAGGAACGACCTCATAGCCGTCACCCACCACCTTCAAAGGGCGGGAACAGGTTTCGAGGGAACCCGACGGCCCTACCCCGCGCGCACCGCGAAGTGCGGCATTGTCCACAGTGCCGTCCATTGGGCGACGGTTTTCCCACCCGGAACCGTCGCCCCTTCGATAGTGTCCGGTTCCATGCGGTTGCTGCACACCTCCGACTGGCACCTGGGCCGCTCCTTCCACCGGGAGAACCTCCTCGACGCCCAGGCCGCCTTCCTCGACCACCTCGTCGACACCGTCCGTGAGCGGGAGGTCGACGTCGTGCTCGTGGCGGGCGACCTCTACGACCGCGCCCTGCCGCCGGTGGACGCCGTGCGCCTGTTCGACCGGGCGCTGGGGCGCATCCGGGAGACCGGGGCGCGGGCCGTCCTCATCGCGGGCAACCACGACTCCATGGCCCGGCTGTCGTTCGCCTCCGGGCTCATCGACGCCTCCGGGGTCCACCTGCGCAGCTCGCTGGACGGCATCGGCGAGCCGGTGCTCATCGAGGACGGGCACGGCCCCGTCGCGTTCTACGGCATCCCCTACCTGGAGCCGGAGATCGCCCGCCACCACTGGGGGCTCGCCGAGCGCGGGCACCCGGCGGTCCTGGGGCACGCCATGGACCTGGTCCGCGCCGACCTGGCCGGGCGGCCCGGCACCCGCTCGGTGGTGCTCTCCCACGCGTTCGTCGCGGGCGGCGAGCCCTCCGACAGCGAACGCGACATCTCCGTGGGCGGCGCCTCGCACGTGCCCGCCTCCGTCTACGCCGGGGTCGACTACACCGCCCTGGGCCACCTGCACGGCCGGCAGACCCTCACCCCCGCGGTCCGCTACTCCGGCACCCCGCTGGCCTACTCCTTCTCCGAGGAGCACCACCGCAAGGGGTACTGGCTGGTGGACCTGGACGCCGACGGGCTGGGCGGGGTCGAGTTCGTCGACGCCCCCGTGCCCCGGCCGCTGGCCCGGAT
The DNA here is from genome assembly GCF_045446735.1 of Nocardiopsis protaetiae. Lineage (NCBI taxonomy): Bacteria > Bacillati > Actinomycetota > Actinomycetes > Streptosporangiales > Nocardiopsidaceae > Nocardiopsis > Nocardiopsis protaetiae. The sequence continues at coordinate 27,152 of NZ_JBJJBV010000004.1, read as the reverse complement.
CCGCGGCCGCATCGACGACCTGCTCGACGACCCCCGGTGGGAGGCCTACACCGGCCACTGGCTCCAGGTCACCCTCACCGACCCGCGCCGCCCCGCCCAGCCGATGGACCGGCTGCGCGAGCGGTTCCCGCACACCCTGGTCCTGGAGTTCGCCCCCGAGGGCGGCACCCCCGCCACCCGGCCGGTGGCCGCGCCGGTGGCGGGCCGGGCCGAGCGCGCCGTGATCGGCGACTTCGTGGAGTGGGCGCGCGGCACCCCCGCCACACCCGAGGAGGCGGCCCTGGTGGAGGCCGCCGTCGAACAGGTCCGACTCCGGGAAGGACAGCGCTGATGCGCCTGCACACCCTGACCGTCCGGGCCTTCGGGCCGTTCGCGGGCACCGAGACCGTGGACTTCGACCGGCTCGGCGCCGGCGGGCTGTTCCTCATCCACGGGCCCACCGGGGCGGGCAAGACCTCGGTGCTGGACGCCGTCTGCTTCGCCCTGTACGGCTCCCTGCCGGGGGCCCGCGGCAAGGACGACTCCTACAAGAGCCACCACGCGCCCCTGGACCGCCGCCCCGAGGTGTACCTGGAGTGCACGGTGCGCGGCCGCCGTATCGGCATCACCCGGTACCCGCGCTGGGAGCGGCCCAAGAAGCGGGGGTCGGGCACCCTGGTCGAGAACCAGAAGGTCGTCGTCGAGGAGGTCCTCGGCGACCGCCGGGAGGGGATCACCACCCGCCCGGACGAGGCCGGGCAGTTCATCGGTGACCTGGTGGGGCTCACCCTGGACCAGTTCTGCCAGATCGTGCTGCTCCCCCAGGGGGAGTTCTCCCGGTTCCTGCGCGCCTCCGCCAAGGACCGGCGGGCCTCGCTGGAGCGGATCTTCAACACGGGCGTGTTCCGGGAGCTGGAGGACTGGTTCGCCGAACACGCCACCGGGCTGCGCCGCGAGGTGGAGGCCGCCGACCTGCGGGTGCGCGAGAGCGCCGGGCGCATCGCCGAGACCGGCCGCTCCACCGCCCCGGAGGACACCGAGGAGCTGTGGGCCTGGGCCGGCGAGCTGACGGCGCTGACCGCCGCGGTGGCCGGCGAGGTCGTCCCGGTGGTGGACGCCGTGGTGGAGGCCCGGGAGGAGGCGGCCCGCGCCCTGGCAGACGCCCAGGCCCTGGACCGGCAGCGCACCCGGCTGGCCCGCGCCCGGGCCCGGCACGGCGAGCTGATGGAGCTGTCGGAGTGGCGGGCCCGGGTCGACGCCGGGCTGGCCGCCGCCGAGCGCGCCGCCGCCGTGCTGCCGGTCCTCAACGAGCGCGACGCCCGCCGTACCTCGCTGGCCAAGGCCGCCCTGGTCCGCGACCAGGCGGTGGCACTGCTCCCCGCCACCTTCACCCCCGCCGCCGACACGGCCACCACAGGCACGTCCGCCACCTTCGCGCCCGCCTCGGACGCCTCCGCCGACTTCGCGGACGCCACGAGCACGGCCGCCGCAGACGTGGCCGCCACCGGTGTATCCGCCGCCGGTGCGTCCGCCGACTTCGCGGACGCCACAAGCGCGTCCCCCGCAGGCACGCCCGTCACCGGCACGTCCCTCACCACCGCGGCGGACCTGCGCGCGGCCGAGCGCGAGCGGCGGGACGCCCTCGCCCGGGCCGAGCGGCTGCGCGCGGACGCGCGGCGGCTGCGGGAGCGGCGCGAGGCCATCACCCGGTTCGACCGCCACCTGGCCAAGTACGACCAGAACCTGGAGCGGGTGGGCGCGAGCCTGGCCGACCTACCCACCGCCATCACCGACCTGCGCGAACGCCTGGACGCCTCCCGCGACCAGGCCGGAAGGGCCGACGCGGCCGAGGCCGCCCTGGCCGCCGCCGTGCAGCGCCGCGACGCCGTCACCGAGCACGACCGGCTGTCCGCCGACCTGGACCGGGCCGAGACCGCGCACCGCGACGCCGTGGACACCGCCCAGGCCGCCCGCGAGCACGTTCTGGCCCTGCGCGAGCGGCGGATCACCCACATGGCCGCCGAGCTCGCCCTCGGCCTGTCACCCGGAGAACCGTGCGCCGTGTGCGGTTCCGCCGAGCACCCGGCCCCGGCGCTGACCGTCACCGAGGAGCTGGTCACCGCCCAGGCCGAGCGCGCCGCCCAGGCCGCCGCCGACGAGGCCGCCCTGCGCCGGTCCGCGGCCCAGGAGCGGCTGGCCGCGCTGCGCGAGCGGGCCGCCGCGGCCCTCGAACGCGCCGAGGGCCGCACCCTCGACGAGGCCGCCGCCGAGGTCACCGAGCTGACCCGGCGGCGCGACGAGGCCCGCGCCGCCGTCGAGCAGGTGCGCCGCACCGAGGAGGCCCTGGAGGCGCACACCGGCCGCCTGGAGCAGGCGCGCGCCTACGAGGCCGACCAGCGCCGCCAGCGCTCGGAGACCGCCGCCCACCGCGACGGCGCGGCCCAGGAGTGCGACCGCCTGGCCGCCGACCTGCGCGCGGCCCTCGGTGAAGACGGCGAGGCCACCGACCTCGACGCCCGCGTGCAGGCCCTGCACACCGAGGCCGAGCTGCTGGCCGCGGCCGCCGCGGCCGTCGAGGAGCACGACCGGGCCCGGGCCGAGCGGGACGCCGCCGAGGCGGCCCTGGCCGAGGCCCTGGCCGGCGCCGGGTTCACCGACGAGGCCGCTGCCCGCGCCGCCGCCCTGGACGACCGCGAGCGCCGGGAGCTGCGCGTCCGGGCGCGCGAGCACGACGACGCCCTGGCCGCGGTCCGGGCGGCGCTGGAGGACCCCGAGCTGACCGCCGTCGCGGACCTGCCGCCCCCGGACCTGTCCGCGCTCAAGGCCGCCGCCGACGAGGCCGCCCTGGCCGCCGAGCGGGCCGTCACCCTGCGCGGGCGGTGGCGGGAGCGTTCCGACCGGCTGTCCGCCCTGCGCGTGGAGCTGCGCGCCCGACTGGACGACTGCGGCCCGGTGCTGCGCCGCTACCGCACCGCCGAGGGCATGCGGGCGCTGACCGCCGGGACCGCCAAGGACAACACCGACGGCGTGCGCCTGTCGGCGTACGTGCTGGCGGCACGGCTGGAGCAGGTGGTGGCCGCCGCCAACGACCGGCTGTACACCATGTCCGACGGCCGCTACGAGCTGCGCTACACCGTGGACAAGACGGCCGGAGACGGCCGCGCTCAGAAGGCGGGCGGCCTGGGCATCCGGGTGGTGGACGCCTGGACCGGCGCCGAACGCGACCCGGCCACCCTGTCCGGCGGCGAGACGTTCTTCAGCTCGCTCGCCCTGGCCCTGGGCCTGGGCGACGTGGCGAGCGCCGAGGCGGGCGGGGCCGACATCGACACCCTGTTCGTGGACGAGGGGTTCGGCACCCTGGACGAGGACACCCTCGAAGAGGTCCTGGACGTGCTCGACCGGCTGCGCGACGGCGGCCGCGCCGTCGGCGTGGTCAGCCACGTGGCCGACCTGCGCCACCGCATCACCGGCCAGCTCAAGGTGGACAAGACCGCCGCCGGGTCCCACATCCGCCACATCGGCTGACGGTGAGGACGTGCGGTGGCCTCTCCGCCGGGTCCGGCCCGCCGACCGGCACCGGCCGACGAATCACACGGGGCGGCCTCACCGAGGCCGCTCGACGGCCCTAGGAGCATCCCGGGGACGGGGCCCGGCGGACCGGTGGAAGAATGACCAGCGTGAATTCGCTGGTGGACATCGCTGTGTTCGGAATCGTGGGCGCCATCCTGATGGCGGCCCTGGTCGGTCTGCTCCTGGTGGCCTCGGGCCGCCCGGGCGGGCTCTCCCCCGGGCTCCAACGGGCCTTCGCGGGCGCGGCCCTGGCCCTGCTGGTGGCGGTGCCGCTGCTGGCCGCGATCAACGTGCTGTCGGCGGGGGCGACGTTCTGGCGGGCGTTCGGGGTGGCCACGTGTGTGGCGGCGATCGCCGCCGCCGTCAACATCGGCCTGTCGCCGCTGATCGCCAAGCGCCAGGGCGGCGCGGGGACGGCGCTGCGGCCCTCGCTGCCGGTGTTCGCCGTCGGCCTGGTGCTGTGCCTGGCCCTGGGCCTGGTCACCGCCGGATTGGCCGCCCTGTTCGTCTGACGCCTCCGAGAACCACGAGAGGGCCCGCGGATCCCCGCGGGCCCTCTCCCGCGTTCAGGGCCCCTGTGCCTCCTCCCGGGCGCGCACCAGCGGGATGACCTCGGCCAGGGCGTCGTCGCCCCGGCGCCAAGAGGGCCCCGGATGTCACATCCGGGGCCCCGCGGTGTCCTCAGGCCCCGTCGGCCTTCCCGTCCTCGGACTCCTCGGCGGGGTCCTGCTCCTGCGCCGAAGCCTGCGCCGGGCCCGCACCCTGCGCGCCCGACATCGCCTTGTTCCGCCGGTCGAGCTCGGCCAGGTAGGCGTTGTAGGCGTCCAGGTCGGCGTCCTCGGACCCGTCGCGGCGGGCGTGCCGCTCCCGGCGCCGCTCCTGCTTCTCGTCGTCGCGGGACCACTGCACCACCAGCGCCAGCATCACCAGCAGCGTCGGGATCTCGCCCAGCGCCCAGGCCACGCCGCCGCCCGCGTACTGGTCCTCGGCCAGGCCGTCGATCCACGGGACCTCGAACTGCCCGTAGAAGTCCATGGCGATGGGCGCCGTCTGCATCATGATCGAGATGCCGAAGAACGCGTGGAAGCCCATGGCCAGCAGCAGGAGCAGGATGCGCAGCAGGTAGGGCATCTTGCGGGGCGCCGGGTCGACGCCGACGATCACCCAGTAGAAGAGGAACCCGCTGAGCAGGAAGTGCACGCCCATGAACAGGTGGCCCAGGTGGTCGTTCATCAGCGTGGGGAACAGCTGCGTGAAGTACAGGGCGTAGGGGCTGAACACGAACAGCGGCGTCGCCACCGCCGGGTGCGTCACCACCTTGGAGAACCGGCTGTTCAGGAACAGGTTGAGCCACTCCCGCGGCCCCCGGTCCCCGCGCCGCCTCGCCGGGCGCAGCGCCCGCAGCGCCAGGGTGGCGGGCGCGCCCAGCACCAGCAGGATCGGCGAGAGCATCGCCAGCACCATGTGCTGGATCATGTGCGCCGAGAACAGCACCATCGCGTAGGTCGCGTACCCGCTGAGCTGCACGGCCACGATGCTGAGCAGGCCCGCCGCGAAGGCGACCGTGCGCCCGACCGGCCAGGAGTCGCCGCGGCGCAGCAGCCGGGTGACCCCGGCGGCGTACAGGCCGCCGGCCACGACCACGAACATGATGAAGAACAGGTCGGGCCGCCACAGCGTGAGCAGGTTGTACACGTCCATGGGCGGCGGCACCGGGAAGCCCAGGATGAGCGCGGCCGGGTCGACCCGGCTGTCCAGCGGCGGGGGCGGCGCGGTGCGGCCCAGGCCCACGGAGATGCCGATGACGAGCGCCATGATGAGGACCTCGACGGCGGCGACGCGCAGGAACAGCAGTCGGCGGCGGGCGGGCCAGTCCGGCTGCTTGGCCGCCCTGTCCAGGCCCTTGAGCGCGAACTCGCGGTGCAGGTACCCGAGCGCTCCCAGGATCGCGAACAGCACGACCTTGAGGACGATGATCATCCAGTAGGGGTTGGTCGTCAGGGTTCTGACGGTGTCCGTGAGCGCGAACGCCACGGCCTCCCAGGCGGTGGCGTCCGCCGGGGCCGGGGAGATCTCGAACCGGGCCAGGGCGCTGGCCAGGCCGCTGATCGCCACGCCGGTGTAGGCCCACAGGGCCAGCCTGCTGAACCGGGCGGCCGCCGTCTCCACCGCGTCGCCGCCGGCGCGCATCGCGTGGAAGGTGAGCAGGGCCAGGCCGCCGGTCCACACGCTGATGGTGATGATGTGCAGGGCCAGCCCGGTGACGGCCAGCTCGTGCGCCCCCGCGGAGGCGGAGTGGCCGGTGAGCGCGGGCGGGGTGAGGGCGACCAGCGCCAGGACGAGCAGCCACAGGGCGCCGGTCGCGCCGGTGACGGTGCGGCCGAACAGCAGGATCCCGGTGGTGAGCAGGATGACGAACATCAGCGCGATGCCGCCGGACACCGATCCGGCGTAGGCGGTGACCTCGTCGACGCTGACCTGGCCCAGCGGCCGGGCCAGGAACTCCGACGCCTGGAAGTACAGGGTGCCCACCGCGCCCGCGGCCCAGGCCAGGGCGCTCCAGGTGGCGGCGTGCACGTAGCCGACCGCCTGGCGCGACAGCCGCCCCTTGTCCGAGGGCAGCAGGACGACGGACAGCAGCAGCGACCCGACGGTGAGCACCGCCGCGGTCTCCATGACCGCCTTGGACAGCGGCAGGCCCCAGCGCACGGCGTCGCCCGCGTCCGGCAGGCCGGGGATGATCTCGGCGAACGCGGCGCCGCCCAGGGTCAGGGTGAGGCTCAGCCCGGCCAGGACCAGCAGGGCGGCCACCGCGGCCAGGACCGCCGTCGTGGACGTGCGGGGCGCCCCGGCGCGATCCGGGGACTGGGTGATCTTTGCGGGAGGAGCCACGTGCCACTTCCGTCGTCGAGGTCGTTCAAGGCGGGGGTGCCGCCAGGTCGTCGAAGGGGGCGGCGGCTCGGCGCACTCCAGCGTAAACCGTCCACTACAGGGCACCGGTCGGGGGTGGGACAACACCTCCGGCGCCGCAGGGGCAGCGGCGGGAAGTGGCGTTCGCCCCTCCTTTGCGTGTTCTTCGCGATACTCTCGGTGCTCCCGGTCGGGACGCAAGGCCCCCGGGCCTCGTCGTCCGCGTGCGGCCCCTCCCCGCAGTGCCTTTTGTGTTCCTCCATCGCACACACCTGAAGGGGAAGACGCGATGACCGACTTCGACAGTGTGATCCGGTCCAGGCGAGTGGTCACCCCCGACGGGGTCGTCCCGGCGGCGGTCGGCGTCCGGGACGGCCGGATCGAGGCGGTGGCCGCCCCCGGCGTCCGCTGGTCGGCCCGCGAGCAGGTCGACCTGGGCGACACCGCCCTGCTGCCGGGGGCGGTGGACCTGGGCACGGGGGTGTACGACCCGGGCAAGGAGCCGGACCGGGCCTACCGGGAGGCGGGTGCGGCGGCGCTGCGCGGCGGGGTCACCACGCTGGTGGTCTCCCCCGCCCCGGCCCGGCCCGCGGTGATCTGCGCCGACGACCTCCAGGCGCACCGCCGGGCGGCGGCCGGGACTCCGGTGGCGCTGTACTTCCTGGGCGGGGTCACCCCGGGCAGCGGCCCCCTGGACCTGGCGGACCTGCGGGCGGCGGGCGCGGTGGCGTTCCAGTGCTCGCTGTCGGACGGCGGCGCCCCGGACATGGCGGCGCTGGACGACTCCTGGCTGCGCAAGGCCATGGCGGAGCTGGCCGCGCTGGACGCGGTCCTGCTGGTGCACGCCGAGGACGCCCGCGAGCTGGGCGTGCCGCCGCTGACGGCGGAGCAGCGCCCGCCGCGGGCCGAGCGCCGGGGCCTGGAACGCGTGATCTCCGCGGCGCGTGCGGTGGGGACCCGCACGCACGTGGTGCCGTTCACCGCCGCGGAGTGCGCGGCGCTGCTGTCGGCGGCCGGGTCGATCGGGGTGGGGCTGAGCGCGCAGACCTGCCCGCACTACCTGTGCCTGCCCGCGGAGGTGCTGGACCCGGAGTCGCCCGCGCACGCCTGCCGCCCGCCGCTGCGTTCGGACGCCAACCGCAAGGCGCTGTGGAGCGCCCTGCTGGAGCCGGACTCGGCGATCACGACGGTGTCCTCGGGGCACCTGCCCGCGCACGGCCTGTACACGCTGGAGTGGAGCCTGCCGGCGCTGTGGACGGCGGCGCGGCGCCGCGGGGCGGGCCTGGAGCTGCTGTCCCGGTGGACGGCGGAGGCGCCCGCGCGGCTGCTGGGGCTGGCGGGCAAGGGGCGCATCGCGCCGGGCTGCGACGCGGACCTGGTGGCGTTCGCGCCGCAGCGGCCGGTATCGGTCCCGCGGGTGGATCGCAGCCCGTACGCGGGTAGGGAACTGGTCGGAGAAGTCGGCCCGGTCTGGGTCGCGGGCATGCGCGCGCCCTCGGGCGGCAGTGGCCCGTCCCACACCTGGCCTTGACACCCTGTCAACAAGATCGCCGACACGCTGTCAGGTTGGCGATGGCGTCACTGCGCCTTCCCAGGTGACAGTGGGGGTATCAACGGAGATATCCAGGAGGAACCGTGCGCGTCGGCGTGCCCCGTGAGATCAAGAACCACGAGTACCGTGTGGCCATCACCCCGGCCGGAGTTCACGAACTGACCCGCCGCGGACACGAGGTGTCCGTCGAGCGCGACGCCGGTCTGGGCTCCTCCATCACCAACGAGGAGTTCGAGGCGGCGGGCGCCCGCATCCTCGACACCGCGGACGAGGTGTGGGCCGAGGGCGACCTCATCCTGAAGGTCAAGGAGCCCATCGCCGCCGAGTACCACCGCATGCGGGAGGGCCAGACCCTCTTCACCTACCTGCACCTGGCGGCCTCCCGCGAGTGCACCGACGCCCTGCTGGACCGCGGCGTCACCGGTATCGCGTACGAGACCGTGCAGCTGCCCGACGGCTCCCTGCCGCTGCTGGCCCCGATGTCGGAGGTCGCCGGCCGACTGGCCCCGCAGGTCGGCTCGGTCACCCTCCAGCGCCCCAACGGCGGCCGCGGCGTCCTCATGGGCGGCGTCCCGGGTGTGCGCCCGGCCCGCGTGACGGTGATCGGCGCCGGCGTGTCCGGCCTCAACGCCACCCAGATCGCGGTGGGCATGGGCGCCGACGTCACGGTGCTGGACCTCAACGTCAACAAGCTGCGCCACGTGGACTCGCTGTACCGCGGCCAGGTCAAGACGGTGGTGTCCAACTCCTTCGAGCTGGAGCTGTCGGTCCTGGAGTCGGACCTGGTCATCGGCGCGGTGCTGGTGCCCGGCGCCAAGGCCCCCAAGCTCATCTCCAACGAGCTGGTGTCCCGGATGCGCCCGGGCGCGGTGCTGGTGGACATCGCCATCGACCAGGGCGGCTGCTTCGAGGACTCCCGCCCGACCACGCACGACGACCCGACCTTCCGGGTGCACGACACGGTCTTCTACTGCGTGGCGAACATGCCGGGCGCGGTGCCCAACACCTCCACGCACGCCCTGACCAAGGACACGCTGCGCTACGCGGTGGCGCTGGCCGACAAGGGCTGGCGCCGGGCGCTGGCCGAGGACGCCGCGCTGGCGGGCGGCCTCAACACCTTCGCGGGCGAGGTCGTGTCCGCGCCGGTGGCCGAGGCCCACGGCCTCAAGCACCGCCCGCTGGACGAGGTGCTGGTCTAGCGCCGACGCTTCCGGACCTGCCCGGAGGCCCGCGAGGCGCCGGCGGGGTTCTGGAGGCCCTGGAGGAGCGGTCTTCGAGGAGAGGTCTGTGGCCGAAGGCCATCCGTTGAGGACCTTCTGATTCTTGACGGGTGGGCGAGGACTGCGACGGAGGGGCCACTGTACCTCCTGAAACCCATTCCCGCCCTCAAAGGGCGCCGAGCACGGCAAAGGGAAAGGCTGCCGGCCGTAGGCCGTCCGTTGAGGACCTTCTGATTCTTGACGGGCGGGCGGAGCGGAGGGCCGAAAGAAGCACAGTGGGAGGACGTCCGGGCAGGTCCGTGCCGTTCGGGGTGGTCGGCCGGGTCGGGCGCGGGTACCGTCGAGGAAGGACGGAGCCCGTGTCCGGCCGCGGGCCGGAAGGACCGAGACGGGCCCACGAGGACCGAGGTGGGACAGCGTGGGACACACCGGCTCGACGACCGCGACCCGGATCGTCGAACTCGAACTGATCCGGCTGCGGCCCCAGGGCCGGGGGCGGCGCGACGACGGGGACGGCCCCGTGCTGGTGCGCGTCGCCGACGGCGAGGGCGTCAGCGGATGGGGCGAGGTGCCCTGGGCGACCCCCGCGCAGTGGGCGGAGCTGCGTTCGGCGTACGCCCCGGCGCTGCTGGACCACGGGTGGACGCGCCCCACGGAGGCGGGCGCGGCCTGGGCGGACCTGCCCTGGGACCCGGCGCTGGCCGGGGCCCTGGACACCGCCTGTTGGGACCTGTGGAGCCGCCAGCGCGGCACCCCGCTGGCGCACGCCCTGGGCGGGGAGCGCACGGCGCTCACGGCGGGGGTGACGGTGGCCCGGACGGTGAGCGTGGAGACGCTGATCATCGAGGTGAACCGCCAGGTGGGCGCGGGTTTCCGGCGCATCCGGCTGGAGGTGGCGCCGGGCTGGGACACCGAGGTGGTGCACGCGGTGCGGTCCCGGTTCCCGTTCCTGGTGCTCCAGGTCGACGCGGGCTGCCGCTACTCCGAGTCGGAGGGGCACCTGGAGGCGCTGCGGGCGTTGGACTCGCTGGAGCTGCTGGCGATCGAGGACCCCTTCCCGGCCGACGACCTGGGCGCGTACGCCCGCGCGGCGGCGGAGCTGCGCACCCCGGTGGCGCTGGGGCGGCCGCTGTGCTCCCTGGAGGATTTGGACCAGGCGGTGCGCGTCGAGGCGGGGAGCGCCGTGAACGTGGACGTGTCCCGGCTGGGCGGGCTGACCCCGGCCCGGCGGGCGGTGGACCTGGCGGTGGACGCCGGGTGGAAGGTGTGGTGCGGCTCGTCCGCGGCGACCGGGGTGGGCCGGGCCGCGACGGTGGCGCTGGCCTCGCTGGCGGGGGCCTCGCTGCCGGTGGAGATGCCGGGGGCGGGGAACCGGGGGCGCGACGGGCTGGTGGCGCCGCCGGTGCGCGCGCACGAGGGCGTGGTGGCGATCCCGCTGGCGGAGAGCGGCCTGGGGCACGGGGTGGACCGGGCGGCGGTGGCGGAGCGGACGGCGGAGGCGCTGCTGGTGGACACCTCGGGGCGGCGCAGAGCAGCTCGGGGGCGCTGAGGCCTGTGAGGGGCGGGGCCCTGCCGGAGGTAGAGAGCGGGGCGGGGCCTGGCCGGGGCTGGGGCAGGCCGGGGGCGTCGGTCCTCTCGGAAGCGTCACCCCCTGACGGAGGCGTTCGCCCCCTTTCCATTCCCTCCCGTACAGAGCCCTCTCAGCCCCTCCCATAACCGAACACTGTTAGGTAGAGTTGCCGCACCATCCGACCCGACCGAGGAGTGTGGAGGCGTGGTGCGCGTTTTCGCCGATATCGACGAGGTGATCGCCGCCCAGGGCGAGCACCTGGGTTACACCGACTGGATCACCGTCGACCAGGAGCGGATCACCGGGTTCGCCGAGGCGACCGAGGACCGCCAGTGGATCCACGTGGACGAGGAGAAGGCCGCCGCGGGCCCCTTCGGCCGCACGATCGCCCACGGATTCCTCACCCTGTCCCTGCTCGCGCACTTCGCGCAGACGATCATCAAGGTCGAGAAGAAGCCGTCGATGTCCATCAACTACGGGCTCAACAAGGTGCGCTTCCTCCAGCCCGTCACCGTCGGCTCGCGGCTGCGCGACGGGGTGGAGATCCTGTCGGTCCAGGAGACCCCCAAGGGGTACCTGGTCGCGACCAGGCACACGGTGGAGATCGAGGGGCAGGAGCGGCCGGCCCTGGTCGCCGAGTCCCTCGGGCTCTGGGTGCCCTGACACACGAAGGGCGCCGGGGAACCCGGCGCCCCTCTCATCTGTCTTTCTGCTCAGCGGGCGATGCGGCGCAGCAGGCGGCGCCCCAGCCCCGGCGTGAACCAGCGCAGCTTGCGCTCGGTCCGCTCGGCCCGGCGGCGCAGCCGGTCGATCTCCCGCTGGGCCCGGCGCAGCTCCGCGCGCAGCTCCACCGGGGTCGGCTCGGGTTCGGGTTCCGCGCCCGGCTCCCTGCGTTCGGTGCCCCAGGTGGCCTCGGCGCCCTCGGGCACCTCCACGTACCGGTTCGCGGACGTCCACTGGAGACCGCCCGTCTCCTCCACCACCCGGTCCAGGGCCGTGCCCTCCGCCTTGGGCGACAGGTGCAGGGCCCGGGCGAAGGCGGCGGCGCGCTCCAGGCGCAGCACCCCGTCACCGGCCCGCAGCGCCCCGGGCACCGGCGCGCACACCAGCCCGGCCGACTTGCGGTCGGCCAACCGCACCAGGTCGTCGACCATGCCGGGCAGCGGACGCACCCCGGTGGGCAGGTGGAGCCGGAACGGCACCCGGCCATCCGGTTCGGGCACCTCCTCCACGCACCGCACGCGCAGGTCGGCCCGGTAGGTCTCGCGGATCAGGCGCAGGTCCAGCAGTTCCTCGGCCAGCGGCGACCGGCGGCCGTCCGTGAGTTCCTCCCAGGGGCCCTTCAGTAGCACGCGCACGTCCGGCGCGGTCCCGGCCAGCAGCGGGGCGACGGTGGCGTCCACCTCCTCCAGGGTGTGGCCCGCGGCGTCCACGACCACCTCCGCCCGCGGCACCTCCCACACCCGCGCGGGGCCCTTGGTGCGCAGGTGGAAGTCGGGAACCCGGTTGGCGACGTAGGGGGCGCGGAACCGGCGGCCCGCGTCGCGCTGGTCCTGCATCTGGGAGCGGCCCAGGTGCCAGGAGTCGGCCTCGTCGTCGGGGACGAACAGGGCGCCCCGCTCGGCCAGCCGGTGGCCGAACTCGCTGTCGCCGCCCAGGACCAGGTCGGGGTCCATGGCCCCGGCCTGCTCGAACAGGGCGCGGTGCAGGGAGCCGGTGGCGCCGATGTACACCTTGAAGGCGCCGTACCCGGCGGTGCGCAGGCCGTCGGTGCCCTCGATGAGGTCCGCGATCCAGTGCGGGTCCGCGGCCTCCCGGTCGAACAGTGTTCCGGCGCGACCGGCGGCGACCTCCGCGCGCACCCGCTCCGGGTTCAGGTCCCCGGTGAGCATGGACGGCTCGAAGTCGACGAACAGCTTGTGGCCCAGGACCACGGCGTAGTCGACGAGGTGGTGCCAGCGCATCTGCGCCTCGATGTGCTCGCGGTAGACGAGCATGTCGGCGTCCAGGCGCAGGACCACCTGGCCCGAGGAGGCCGCGACCCCGGTGTTCACGGCGTGGCCGGAGCCCCAGGCCCCGGCGGCGGAGGTGATCAGCCGGGTGTTCTCCGGGACCACCGGCGGCAGGGCGAGCGGTTCGGGCGAGCCGTCGTCGACCACGATCACCTCCATGAGGTGTGCGGGGTAGCTCTGGGCGGCCAGCGAGGCCAGCACCAGGGCCAGCTTCTCGGGCTGGCCGTGGGAGGGGACCACCACCGACACCGACAGGCTCGGCGTCCACTCCCCCAGCGTGGGCGGTTCGAGGATTCCGTACTCGTTGCGGCGCACGCGCGGCTGGTCGGCGAAGTCCACCACCGGCCGCGGGCGCGGACCGTGCGGCTCCGGGTTGTTCCGGTGCGGGCCGTGCCGGCGCGGGATGCTCTCAGAAGTGCTCAACGTGTCCCCCCGTGTGCTGCTCGGTGTGGGCGCGGTCGCCACCGAAGGGGGTGGGCTCCCCCTCCAGCAGGGAACTGGGGCGGCGGCCGATCCACTGCTCGGTGTGGTTGCGCAGGAAGTAGCCCAGGTCCACGTTCCAGGTGTGGCCGCCGCCGGCGCGGCGCAGCAGGTAGCCGAAGCCGTGGGTGCGGTAGATGCGGCCGCCGGAGCGGGTGACGGCCATCAGGAACTGGCTGTCGATGGCGCGCGGTCGGGGGCGGAACCCGCCGACGTCCTCGATGACGACCCGGTCGGCGAGGATGGTGCTGCCGACGATCGCGGGGCTGGGCACCTCCGACCGGTAGCCACGCCAGACGGTCAGGTCCAGCTCCTCCAGGTAGGTGAAGTTCTGGCTGATGCCGACGACGTCGGCGCCGGAGTAGGCGCGGGCGAGCATGAGGTCGGCGAGGTGCTCGGGGCCGTACCAGTCGTCGTCGTCCCACTTGGCGATGACCGTGCCGGAGGCGCGGTCGACGGCCTCGTTCATGACGGCGCCGAACACGGTGCCGCCGTCGGCCTCGTGGACCACCAGCGGGATTCCGGTTGCGCGGAACTGGGCGATCTCGGCGGTCACCAGTGTTGCGGGGAAGCCGTGCAGGGCGAGGACCGCCTCGAAGCGGACGTGGCGCTGCCGGGCGATCTGGGCCAGGGCGAAGCCGACGAGTTCGGGGCGGCGGGTGCACAGCACCACGGACACCCGGGTCTGCGGCGGCACGGGCAGCCCGGCCTCGGCCGCCAGCGAACGCCACCGGGTGCGGACGCCGTGCGTGCGCAGGGCGGCGCGGCGCAGGCGGATGCTGTGCTCTTCGCGCCTCATCGCGTCGGTGAACACGTCCTCGCCGACCGAGGGGATGAGGTCGATCAGATCGGCGCCCAGGCCTGCCGCCCACGCGGGGGCGGGGTCACCGACGACCGGGACACCCCCGGCGGCGAGCGAGGCGATGGCACGGATCGCGGAGGCGTCGCCACGGGCGGGCCAGGTGATCCGGACGCCGCGCAGGTGGCGGATGCGTTCGAGGTCGTTCTCGGTGACGGTGCCGTCGAGGGCGGGGCGGACGAGGACACCGGCCTCGTCGCGCACCACCAGGCGGCCGTCGGCCTCGGCGAACTCACCGAGCGGGCCCTTGGTCTTCTTGCTGAAACCGGTCGGATTGACGAACCGGTCGTCGATAGGAGCGACCCGGGCGACGGGATCACCCGCGTACACCCGCGCCTCGGGGACCGCCGCCACGGGGGCGGGGCGGTCCACGACGGGGACCTCGACGTCCTCCCAGAACGGCAGGCCCTCTCCGTCGTCCAGGCGCAGGACCACATCGGAGACCGGGGTGACGCGGTCGATCTCCACGGGGCCGGTGGCGCTCACGCCCCGGGCGGCGACGTCGCCGGGGCGCCAGAGGGCGGCGTCGGTGCCGTGCAGGCCGCTCAGAATCCCCACCCCGGGGCCGCGTCGGCGGCCGCGAGCGCCGTGGACCACGGCGGCCAGCGCCTCAGCGACGGAGACGCCGCTGGGGAAGCACAGCTCACAGGCCCAGCCACGGTGGTCGAAGCGGCGGACCCTCAGCTCGTGGAGGTCGTTCCACTCGTCGATGGTGGGGGCCGTGGGCACCAGCGGGCCCAGGTGCGAAGGCACATGCCGGGCCACCACGAGCAGATGAGCCGTCGGCGGAAGTTGCGTCGCGACGGTGACGGCCCGCCGCAGATCCGTCAGACCGCCCGCGACAACGACGGTGAGCCCGGTCGAAGCCGGTTCTTCCTCCCCACCCACCCCGGGAACCTCCACGGGGCGGCCCATGCCGTGCGCGTCGAGGTCGATCCGGAGGTCGTTGCCGCGTAGGCGCAGTGAGGTGAGTTCGGCCCGGTCGGGGCCCAGGTCCCCGATGAGGCAGAGGACCGCGGGTTCGTCCCCGCGGGTGCGCAGGGCTTGGCGGACGGCGGTGGTGATCATCGGGCGTCCTCGATCGTCTAGGCGAAACGGGGTGGGCGCTAACCGACCACGAGGCCCCATAGTAGACATGACGGTGACTTTTAGTGTCTTACCGTGCGCGTGTTGTCATATCCACTGCTCAGGCCCCGTCCGAAACACCAAAAAGGGCCACCCCGAAAGGCAGCCCCGCGGCGCCGAACCAACCACCGAAACCCCGGCACAAGACACCGAACAGCGAAGCGCACAACAGGCACCCCAGCATCAGCCGTACCGACCGCCACGTCCGCCGAGCACCCCCGAGAGATGCAGCTCAAAGACATCCGCAGGTCAGGGCCGGTTCCGTTCAGCCAGAAAGCGGCTAACGAGATGAGTGGAAGCCAAGTTTGACTAGTAGTAGCCAAACTTGACTACTTGAAGCGTGAAGTGGGGCCGGGGTGTGCCCCGGCCCCACCGGGGCCGCCCCTGCGCTTCCCCTCTCCGGCGATGGGTGCCGGTGTGCGGGGCGGCCGGTCGTGGTCCCGCGTGCCCAGGAGGACTGGTGGGGTCCGGGGCACGCGGGGGTTCGGAAGGCGGGTGGTGGTCAGTCGCCGTCGGTCTGGTCACCGAGGACCGAGCGCTGCCAGGCGAGGAATTCGCCTTGGCGGCGGACGGCGTTCTTTTCTTCCTCGGTGAGGTCGTCGGGGATGGGGTCGTCTGCCGGGTCGGTGTAGCCGGGCTTGTCCATGTCCTACTCCCTGCTCTCGGCGGTGTCCGTGGTGGTGTGGCGGGCCAGCAGGTCGCGCATGGCGGCGTGGTCGGGAGCGGCCAGGCGCTCGTGGGGGTTCGGCCCGGTCCAGCCGAGGGGCCGGTAGGCGACGACTTCCATGCCGCCGTCAGGGGTGGGCTCCAGGGTCAGCACCCAGCGGCCGTGGATGAGGTCCTCCAGCACCCGCACCCGCGGATCCGGGGTCGTGGGTTCGGTGGTCACAGGGCCTCCAGCGGGCTGCGCCAGATGAGCGGGAGCGGGTGGGGGTCGCGTCCGGAGGTGACCGCGACCCGGGTCGTGCACCCGTCCGTCGCGGCGTAGACGGCGCGGCCTTCCAGGGTGGGTCCGAGGTAGCGCAACGGAACGTTGTGGTTGTGGGCCCAGAACCCGAGGGTCTGGATCGAGGAGAACTCGCGGATATCGCACACCCGGCGCATCAGGCGGCCCTGCCCAGGTCCCACTTCAGAATCCGCGCGGCCGCCAGGGAGTCCTTCCACAACCCGTCCCGGTCGGCGGTCATGTGCGTGGTCTTCCGGAAGGTGGCGGTCCGGGCCCGCAACCGCGCCGCCGCCCTGCCCCTGGCCAGGGACGGCTTCGGCCGGGTGCGCGTGCGGGTGCGTGCGCCCTCCCGTAGGGCCTGGATGCGGGGCCGGGACGCCAGAGCGGCGGTGAACCCCGAGCCGGGCACCGCCTCGGCGACCGCGTCCGCGATCGGCGTCGACGCCGAGACCGAGAGTGCGGTCGGGGGTTCGGGACGCTGGTCCGGGCTGGTGCGGGGCTCCGGAACCCGGGGCCGGCCGGAGGAGGCCGTGCCGCTGACCCTGCGCGGTAGCGGTAGCGGTAGCGGAAGAGGGAGCACGGGCGGCACCGGTGCCGGGGTCGGGGCGGTGTGGGTGATCCACTGCCGTACCGCCAGAGCCAGCGGGGCCAGGTCCCGCCCCGGGTGGGTGACGTACATACGGGCCCGAGAGGCTCGGTGGGGCCGGTGCCATCGGAGGGCCTCGGAGGCCAGCCATCGGGCGGCCACGAGTTCGGAGCAGTTCAGGTAGCGGTATCGCGCCATACGCGCACACCTCCGGTAGGGGAGCCGGGTGGGAAGCCCGGCGGCTGCATCAGGTAGCTACATGGTCACCCGAAGGGCTAAAAAATGCAAGACCAACTTTTGAGTTAGTGAGATCATTCCTTGTAGATCCCTCACTCTAAGGTTGGCCATGTGTGAAATGTCCGAAAACCAAGATCCACGCATAGGATCGGGGCGCACATCGAAGTCCGCCTCCGACCAAGGAGTCCTGGTGACCAGTTCTCCGCCCCTGAGTAAGCGACGGCTCTCCCGCCTACTGCGTGAGAGCAGGGAGACTGCGGGTCTGACGGCCGACCAGGTCACCGAGAAAGCACGCGAACTGGGCGCCACACGGTGGTCGGCATCAAAGATCACCCGCTTGGAGCGAGACGAGTGGGTGCGCCCCAAGCTCGAAGACGTCGAAGTCCTGCTCGACATCTACGGCATCTCCGCACTCTCCGAACGCGATGAGTTCATCCGCCTCGCCAAGGAAGCCCGCCAGAAACGATGGTGGGCGAGCTACGCCGATGTCATCGGCCAGGGAGAGCTGACAGGCCTGGAACCCGGAGCCTCACGCATCCGCGATGTGGCCCTCACCGTGGTTCCCGGGCTCCTGCAAACACAGGCGTACGCCCGCGCGGTAGTCGTCGGCGGCGGCATCGTGGACCAGGACGAGATCGATCGACGAGTCGAGGCCCGCATGCTCCGGCAACGGATCCTCGATCCGCAGGCCGACGGCCCCACCTACTGGTGCATCCTCGATGAAGCCGCTCTGCGCAAGATTCCCGTGGAGCTTCGTGAGCAGCAGATTCGCCACCTCATCACGATTCAGCGCCCTAACCTGAGAGTCCAGGTGCTCCCAGACGGTGCCGGTCTGCACGCTGCCGTTGCCGGCGGGTTCACCATCCTGGACTTCGCCGAGGACTCCGGGCTGGTGTACACCGAGAGCGCAGCCCGCCAACAAGTGCTCGACGATGTTAATGACGTTGAGGGCTTCGACCTCGTGTACCAGTATGTGAGCGCAAGCGCCCTGGGGGTCCAGGAGTCCATCCGCTTCATGGAGGGCTTCCTGCCCGACCCGTCCAGCTAAGGAAGCATGAGATGCAATCCCACGACCTGATCTTCCGCAAGTCCTCCTACTCCGGTGCCCGCACCGAGAACTGCGTCGAGGTGGCGGACCTGCCCGGCGCATCAGCGGTACGGGACACCCAGAACCGGGAAGCCGGTCACCTCACCTTCCCCACCCAAGAGTGGGCAGCCCTGCTCGACGCTCTTCGACCCTGACCGGCCGAGGACGGATGCGGCCCCGACCAAGATGGTCGGGGCCGCATCGCTGCACTACCTGACGTAGCTCCCACGCCCACCGCGCCCCGGAAGGGGTGAACGAGGCAGGCGCAAAGACTCGGTGGCCTAATGAAACCAGGACGGGTGTGAGCGGCCAGTTACCGGGGGACGACGCAGGCATGACGATGCACGCTGACAACCCCCGCCCCCTCACCTTCCGCAAGTCGTCCTACAGCGCGACCGCGAACGACTGCGTGGAGGTCGCGGACCTCTCCACCGGCGGAGCCGCTGTACGCGACACCCAGAACCGTGCTGCCGGGCACATCACTTTCCCCGCCACGGAGTGGGCAGCCCTGCTCGACGTTCTTCGGCCCTGATCGGCCGACCCGACGCCTCCGATTACCGAACGCGCGTCCGCTATCGGGCCAGTGGAACAGAAAGACCCGACGTAGGGCGGGTGCGGGCGACCGCTCTCGGAGCGAGGCCGGCCAGGTAGGACCTGCTCGCCGTCCACGGGGTGAGTTCCACCCCGAAGGTGTCCTCTCCGTCCTGGGACAGGTGGACGAGCCTGCCCACCACGTGGATCGAATCCCCTGCCCGGAAAGCCCCCGTGTACGCGCCCAGGTACGACCGCAGGTGCACGATCCGGTCGGCGAAGGACTCGGGGTCGTCCACGGTCGAGTGCAGAATTCGATCGGCCCTGATCCGGTAGAGCGCAGGGGTCAGCACCCCCTCGGAATGGTCGGTCACCGTGGCGAGCAGGGTGATCTCGCCGATCTCCTTGGCCCTCATCGTGTCGAGTTGCCCAGGGGTGTCGGAGCGCAGGGGCTCGCAGTTAATGTGCGCTCCTACACCTGCGGTCATCCCCTGGAACTTGCGGCTCTCCTGCTCGATGAGGGTCTCGAACCGGCTGCCCTCCATGTACTTCGCCCGGCGCAGGTACAGGCGTGTGAGGTGTTCGCCCTCGTAAGCGTGAATGACCTCCCGATCCGCGAAGAGCTCCCGCGCGGCCTCATAACCCTCAGGGCCGTAGCTGACCAGGTCGATGTCCGACCACCGGTTGGCGCACCCCACCAGGAACGACCCGGTGACACCGAAGAGCGGTGACCACCCCCGCTCGGCGATGCGGTCGACGATGGCCAGCAGATCCCCACCGACACCGTTCGCCTCCGCCCGGCCGGTGTTGGTGCGGTGCAGCTCGGCGAGCGTGCGGCGCGCGGAGTAGTGGCGGACGACGTCCCGGCGCGGAACCCCCGTGATGACGCTGCCCAGCACATCGGAGTACACATAGCACTCCGGCCTGCACGCCAGGATTCCGAAGGACTTGGAGACGACGCTGTTCTGCTGGTAGCAGCGCCCGAACAGGACACGGTCGCCCCTGGGGTGCGGGTGGTACTTCACATATCCCAGGTAGTGCGAGTCGGGATGGACATCGCCGATGACCTTGAAGACGGTCCCGTGACGATCGAGCAGGTAGTCACGGTCGCGCACCCGGAGACCGGTGCTCGAAGTCGGCGAGGAGGGGGAAAACGGCGGTGTCGATGTTTCGTGTGCCTGCATATTCCTCTGCGCTTCGGATGAAGAGGGTTCGGCGATAGCGCCACTTGCGGTGCTTGGCGGGAGAGGCTCCGTCTTTCGGTCGCATACGGGCGAGGAAGAAGAAGCACTTGGCGAGTAGGAAATCCCCCGTGTGAGGGCTCAACGGCCTGCCGGCACACTGCCGGGCGACGTCGTCCAGCATGCCGGTGTAGCGGGCTCTCTGCTCCGGGGTGAAGGTGTAGCCGCGGTTCCCGCCCTTGAAGGCGGAGATGTCGAGCATGGGGTAGACGTCATAGCCCAGCGGGGCCGGCGCATGGTGCTGCCAGTCGATGACGGCGTCCGGAAAGGCGTTGGGCAGCCCGTAGTCCAGGTGGCCGTGGCACAGGGGTACCTGCGCGAGCCGGTCGACGGCGGTGTCGATCAGGGCCCGGATCTCCTCCGTGTCCAGGTCCGGGTTCTCCGCGAAGACCTCCTCGACGAACCCCGCCCGGTGGAACCATGCCTTCACCTGCGCCTGTGCTCTCGCCCCCTCGACCGGATGAGCGGCCTGCGCCCGCAGCAGCCGCGAGGAGATGGCCGCGGCGGCATCGACGAGTGAGTCATCGACCGCTCCGTCACCGTCCTCCGCCTGGGCCATCGCGAGGTCGTGGAGACTGCGCGCACCCGCTTCGGGCTCGGTGAAGTAGGACTCCTTCCCGTCGGCCCCCACCTCGATGGGCCGGGGCACGGGGAAGCCGAGATCGGCGAGAAGACGCTGGTGCTCGCCTTCTTCCTCCACTTCGGGGCCGCCGGTCCGCTTGTAGAGCCGTTCGCCGGGCGAGTACCAGACGGCTCCCCCGTCCGAGGCGGTCCTGACGGTAATCAGTTCCCAGTCAGACAACGGCTGCGGTCCTTTCCGCGATTTCCGCCAAAGCGGCGGCGAGGAGGCGTTTGTCCATCACCCAGGATGTGCCTCCCCGAAGGATCTCTTCCCGGACCCTGCCGAGCCGCTCGGAGTCCTCGGGCATGGAGCGGCTCCGGTGCACCTTGAGGAAGTACTTCAGGAACGCGGGCAGTTGGCCGGAGTCGGTCCGGTTCTTGTTGTGCCAGGCGATGAGGGGGAGGAAGCGGGTCTCGAACACCTGCCGTTCCCGGTCACTGGTGCGGTACAAGGAGTGGAAACTTTCCAGCCGGGACATGGCGTCGTAGGGGACGCGCCCATGGAGGGCGTACCGCATCCGGTGCCCCTGCCAGGAGGTGAACCCGGCTCCGTGGGCGGCGACGTGGGCCACGGCGTGAGCCGTCGCCGTCATGGCGACCTCGGGGACGCCCAAGCTCCGGGCGGCGCTGAGTACGGCCACATGCACACCGGTTCTCGGATCCAGCACGAGACCGTCCAACCCGAAGGGATCCAACCGGATCCCATGGGCGCGGGTACGGGACAGCAGGAGGCGGTGGGGCGCCTGCCCGACCACCGCCTCCAGGTGCCGAGGGTGTCGGCGATGGTGGCCGTGAAGAAAACCTGAGAGGGAGGGTGCTCCCTCGGCCGGTTCGTGTACGAGGTGTCTGGTCCGGCGCGTACGCAGGTCGGTTCCGCCACACGCGGTGCAGCGGTCTGCGACGGGGCCGATCATGTGTCCGCAGGCGACACATTCCCGGACCGCTGTCCACTCGATATGCAGAGAACCACGGCTGAGGCCTGCGTCGATCATCTCCAGGGCCAGAGCGCCGACGTCGGGGTCAGAGTCGGTGAGGATCCGTGCGGGGACGGACAGATCCGAGCCGTACTTGCCGAGTAAGGCCCGGTACTCGGATTCCTCTCGCCCAGCGGAGGAGTTCGCGCCGAACCGCAGGTCCCCGGCCAAGGTGACGGTGTTCCACAGATGCGGTGGCCTCGGCAGACCGAGCATGGCGTCGAGCGTCTCCGCCAGGCGGATCCCAACGGCCTTACCCGGTAGGTCGCGGAAGGTGAAGTCCCCGTTCTGGACAGGGCCGTTGAGGAACAGGACCACAGCACCTCCCAGTTAGATCAAGACTTATTTAAGACTAGATTGAGACTAAACCTGGGCGTGGAGAAGGTCAACGGTTTTCGTCGGCCCGAGTCACAGGGAAGCCGAGAAGTCCCTGAGGTAGTCGCGGCTGGCCGCCTCGTCCAGGGCGTGCTCGGTGAGGGCGGCGTGGATGTCCCGGTACTGGCCGACCTCTTCGGGGTCGGTGATCGCCAACTCCCGGGTGAACGTCTCGACGATGACGGTGGGTTCACCGGGGATCTCGAACAGCAGGAACCCGTTGCTCTGGAGATGGCCGAAGGGCGAGGACAAGGGAAGGACGCGCAGCGCGACGTTGGTGAGCGTGGCAACGGAGAGCAGGCGGTCCACCTGGGCGACCAGTAGGCCGACGTCGTGGGGGTACCAGCGCAGTGCGGCCTCGGTGAGGGTGAACTCGAAGCGTCGCCCAGGATCGTAGAGGGTCTCTTGGCGGCGCATCCTCGCCGCGACGGCCTCGGGGACATCGCGCTGCCCGGAGAGGTCGACGGCACTGAGCACCTGCCGTGCGTATTCGGCGGTTTGCAGTAGGCCGGGTACCAGGGAGGGCTGGAAGGAACGGACGATTTCTGCACGCCGCTCCAGTGCCCGGACCCCGTCTTGACCGGAGCGCAGCCCACGGGCGTGCACCACCCGCCAGTGGCGGGACTCCACCAGGGCGGCCTCTGCCAGCTCCGCGCTTTGCCGCACGACATCCTCCGGGGCGCGGCAAGCGTCCAACCAGGCCCTGACGTCGTCGGTGGTGGGCCTGGTACGGCCGTTCTCGATCTTGGAGACCTTCGACTGCGACCAGCCCAGGGCATCGGCCAGTTCCTGCCCGGACAGGCCGTGGTCCAGCCGGGCGGAGCGCAGCAAAGAGGCGAGCTCTTTTCTGGGACCGTCGGCTCTCTCGCCCTGGGTCGTGGACTCCTTCATAGTATTCCCATTCAAGTCTTGCTAGTCTCTTATTTTGATCGAGATGTGAGGTGTACAGACTAACGTGCACACGGCTGTCACCGACTTTGGGAGCACGCAGCAGTGAACGTGATGGCGATGTCCGACTTCCTCGGCACCTTCGACGACTTCCGCACCCAGGTCTTCCGGATGGAGACCCTGGACTTCTACGACTCCCCGAGCGAACGCGTCCCCTTGGCCAACTTCCGGCAGGGCCGTCCCCAGGACGCGTCCTGGCTCGGGCCGTGGTCGGAGCGGGTGCGGTCCGCCCGGGACAGGGGAGCCCTGTTCCGCCGCGTGCACGTGGTGGACGAACCCCTGACGGAGTACCTGGTCTTCGAGCTGACGTGCGCCTACCCCTCGAATATCAGGGCGGGGGAGGAGATCGGGGTCCTGCCGCGTGAGATCGCGAAGGAACTGCACATCCCCGACGAGGACTATTGGCTGTTCGACGACGACCGCACCGGAGTCATGGTCTACGGCGACGACGGCGCACTCAGGCATGTTGAGGTCACCACGGATCCCGTGCTCGTCGGCGAGCACGTTCGCCGACGCGAGGCCGTTCTGGCTCAGGCCACCCCGTTGCAGCAGTACATGGCTCAAGCAGGACTCACACCGCAGGTCTGACAGGCTCAACGAATCCTGGAGGCAGAAGATGAACCCCCCGTTCAATGACTCGGACTTCCGCAAGGCCAGCGGGAGCGGAAGCGGTGACTGCGTCGAGGTCGCCATCACCCGGCACACCCCTGACGCCGTCGGCCTGCGCGACTCGAAGAACCCGCGGGAAGCCTTGGTCCTGCTCACGGCCGCAGAGTGGCGGGCCTTCATCCGCACTGCTCGGGGCGACCGGCTCTGACCACTCCGACCACCTTCGGCAACCGCCCGGGAAGTAGATGGACCTTCCCGGGTGGGGACGGGCAAGGGTCCTGAAAGGACAAAGAGCCCGTGCAGTGCCCGCTGTGCAAGGGGACCGGGAAGGCATGAGGGAATGATCGACCTCGACCGGGCGCACGCCCTTCTGACCGATCGGCTGGATGCCACCGACGAGATCCGGGCCGCCTTCGCGGCCCACCCCCGCCACACGTACATCCCCGACGTGATCTGGCCTGATGCGGTCGGGGCGCCACTCGACCGGGCCGATGACCCCGACCGGTGGGCGGATTCGGTCTACACAGGCGACTACGTCACCACCCAGGCCGAGAACGGCGGTGCGGGGCCCGTGAACATCCCGACGTCCTCGTCCTCCGCGCCCCAACTCATGGCGGACATGCTCCGGGCCGCCGAGATCGCACCGGGCATGCGTGTGCTGGAGATCGGCACCGGCACCGGGTGGAACGCCGCACTCCTCGCCTGTCTCGTGGGCCCGGCGGGGGCGGTGACGAGCGTGGAGATCGACCCCGACGTGGCCGCGCACGCCCTGGAACGCCTGGCTCGGAGAAGTAAAGAGCCCATATGACGCGTTCAGCGGACACCGACCCCGCAGCTCCCGGGTCCGGGCACGCCGACCGGTTGGCCCGCGAGTTGGCCGCGAACGGCAGCGTCCGCTCGGCCGCGTGGCGGCGGGCCTTCGCCCACGTGCCACGCCACCTGTTCGTCCCGGCCTTCCACCTCCGCACCGACCAGGGCACCACGGCTTACACCGACCGGACGCCGGGATGGTTGGAGGCGATCTACAGCGACGCCACCCTCATCACCCGCTTCTCTCCCGACGGGCTGGCCGCCAGCTCCTCCACCGAGCCCTCGCTGATGGCGTCGATGCTCGAACACCTCCAGGTGCAGGACGGTATGAAGGTCCTGGAGGTGGGCACCGGGACCGGCTACAACGCCGCCCTGCTCAGCGAGCGCCTGGGGTCGGGTCTGGTGACCTCGATCGACGTCGACCGGGCGCTGGTCGCCCAGGCCCGGCAGGCTCTGGAGGCCGCCGGGTACCGGCCCACCCTCGCTGTGATGGACGGCACCCAGGGCTACCCGCCCAACGCCCCCTACCAGCGGATCCTCGCCACCTGCGGGCTCGGCCGCGTACCCACCGCCTGGCTCGGCCAACTGGACGGGGACGGGCTGGTCCTCGCCAACGTCGGCCTGGGCATGGCCCTTTTGCGCAAAGAGCCGGACGGGCACGCACGCGGGCGTTTCCTCCCCGACGCGGCGGGGTTCATGCGACTGCGCTCAATCTCCGTCCCCGGCGTGCCCGCCCTGGACCGTGTCCTGTCTGCGGCGGCGGGCGAACCCGACCGGGTGCACCAGGAGGCCCGGGTTCCCGGCCTGGACGACCACGCCATGGCCGAGTTCCTGCTGTCCCTGCTGCTGCCCTACGCGCTTCGCATGGTCCAACACCGGCAGGAGCACGAGGTGCACTGCGTGCTCGACGGGGCCTCGGGGGCGTGGTGGCGCGCCGAGGTCGACGGCGAAGGGAACGCCACGGTCGGCGAGGGCGGCGGCCACCTTCTGTGGGCGCCCTACCGTGCCCTGCTCCGGTCCTGGGACGAGGCCGGCCGACCCGGGATCGGCCGGTACGGGCTCACGGTTGACCCGGACGGACGACACCACCTCTGGCTCGACACCCCCGACACCCCGAGCATCGCGCTGGATCACCTATCGGACGACCGCTGATCGAACCGAGTCGGCATGGGCGTACGACGGCGACGGTGAGCAAAAGCGGACATTACGAGAGATTGTTCTCCCGGCGACTACCGAAGCCTGCCCCCAGGCTGATTCGCTCCGGAATACTCAAAGCACTCTTCCCGCACCCTGTTGACGCGCTTCGTCCCCAAGGAGTGACGTGTCCGACCTCGTTTCCGGAGAGGCCTTCAACGACCTCTTCCGGCACTACCGCCACACCGCCTGGCGGCTGGAGACCCGCACCTTCTACGGCGTTCTCATCGAGAACGAGCCCTTCCAGCGGTGGCTGGTCGGGGACGACTCCGACATCGAGTGGTTCCAGCCCTGGCTGAGGATGATGCGGGCCGAACTCGCCACCGGCAAGCGCATGGAACGGGTCCGGCTCATCGACGACCCGCCCTCGGACTACCTGCGCTGGGAACTGTGGGGCACCCCCTACAACCTCGGCATCGGCGAGGACATCCGCTACCTGCCCCGCACCCACCCGATCGTCGCCGAGCTGCCCGACCATGACTTCTGGGTCTTCGACAGCCGCACCGTCGCCCGCCTGGAGTTCGACGACAAGGGCAACGTCCTGGGCGCCGCGCTCACCGAGGACCCCGAACAGGTGCTCACCGCCCTCCAGGCCCGCGACGCCGCCTGGCACCACGCCCTGACCTTCACGGAGTACATGGCCACCCGCGCCCTATGACCGACTACCGGACCGCCCGTACCTCCCTCGGCGTCCGCCTGCGCGAACTCCGGAAGGAGGCCGGGCTGTCCGGGAGAGAGCTGGCGGCCCGCGCCGGGTGGCATCCCTCCAAGGTGTCCCGCCCCTGGACAGACCTCGGAGAACACCCCTTGAGTGAGCCTTTTTCATCCTGCTTCTCGGAGCTGAAGGACCAGCACCGCGCGGGTGATCTGGCCGGCGCGTTGCGGGCAGCAGCGCAGGCGGCGCAGGATGTCCCACTGCTTGAGCCGGGCGATCGCGCGCTCGCCCGGCGAGCGGAGCTTGGCGTGTTCGGAGTTGGCGTCCTTCTTCCACTGCGGCTTGCCGCGCCCCTTGAACGGGCAGAACACCACGTCCGAGAGCCCCACGTATCCCTTATCGCCCAGGCCGAGCAGTCCCGCGGCTCTGATGCGCTCGGCGATCCTCCAGACCCGGGCGGCCCGGGTGTCGTGCACCGAGCCGGGCAGCGACCAGGACGTCCACAGCGGTTCGCCGTCGGGGGCTGCGACGACCTGGATGTTCATGCCGTGCTGTTTGTGCTTGCCGGAGTAGAAGGGCCGGTCGGCCGCCACCCGGTCGCAGGCGATCAGCGTGCCGTCCACGATCACGTACGCCCACCCCTTGCGGCGGGCGCGGCGCAGTCCCTGCTCCAGGGTGGGGGCTTGGGCGGCGAGCAGGGCCGTGGTCTCGTGCACGTAGCGCCAGGCGGTGGTGGTGCCGACGCCGAAACCGGCTGCGACTTGGGCGAACGGTTCGCCCTTGTACAGGTGGACCAGGACGAGCAGGGCCTGGGCGGCCGGGTCGAGGCGGCGCCATCGAGAACCGGTGTCCTTGCGGTGGGCGCGGATGGTGCGGGCGGCCAGGTTCAGGGTCCGGCGTGACAGGGGTAGCGCGGCACGGTAGAACAGCATGTGGAGCCTCTGGTGGGGCGGGTTTTCTTGGTCGTTAATCCATCTACCAGGGGCTTCTTGCTGTTCAGAAGGGCTTCAGGGAGACCGGTACGGGGCTGTGACCTGCACCTTCAGGATGAAAAAGGCTCA
>NZ_JBJJBV010000399.1:0-4569 GCF_045446735.1 Nocardiopsis protaetiae | reverse complement strand
CCCCTCCGGTGTTTGTTTCCGGTCACTTTCGCCTGGGGAAACGGACCCTTCCCCAACCGGCGCGCACACCTCAAGGGACTACACTTAGTATGCAATCGTTCACTAAAAGTGTTGTCAGGTAGAGGCTGAGAGGACCCGATGGACACCGTCGTCCCCGGATCGCCCGGACCGGAACTCAAGGAGTACACCGCCCTGCTCCGCCGCCGCTGGCGGGTGGTGGCCGCCGGGATGCTCGGCGGCGCGGCCCTGGCCCTGGCCGGGGTGTTCGCGCTCCCCTCCGCCTACACCTCCTCGGCCGCCGTCCAGGTGCTGCCGACCGGGATGGCCGAGTTCACCGGGGAGAGGTCCGGCCGCCTGGCGGGTGATGTGAACCTCGACACGGAGGCGCAGGTGCTGCGCTCGGAGGAGGTCTCCGCCGCCGCGGCCGCGCTGGTCGCCGAGGCCACCGGCGCCCCCGCCACCGCCGAGGACCTGCGGGAGAACGTCGACGTCACCGTGCCCTCCAACAGCAACGTGCTGGAGATCCACTACACCGCGGGCTCCCCCGAGGCCGCGCGCGCCGGGGCCGCCGCCTACGCCGAGGCCTACCTCGGGCAGCGGGCGCAGCGGGTGGACGGCCTCATCGGCGCCCACCTGGAGGCGCTGGGCGGCGAGCGCGAGCGCCTGGAGGATGCCTTGGGCGAGGTCATCACGACCTCCGGGGCCGCCGACCCCCGCGCCGAGGCGCTGCGCCAGGACCTCACCTCCGTGGGCGGGAGCATCGCCCCGCTGACCGCGCTGCGCGAAACCGTCGAGGCCGGGCGGACCATCACCCCCGCCGGCCTGCCCGAGCGGGCCTCCTTCCCCGACCCGCCGCTGTGGCTGGCCGCGGGCACCGCGCTGGGCCTGCTGGCCGGGCTGGGCGCGGCCGTGCTGCGCGACCGCACCGACCGGCGCCTGCACGACGTCGAGGAGACCGAGCGCCTGGGCGGCCTGCCGGTGCTGCTCGACCTGTCGGCGTGCCGCCCCGAACGCGGCGGGCGCACCCCCGGCCTGCTGGGCGAGGACCGGGCGGGGGGCCAGCGGGTGCAGTCCCTGGTCCACCTGGTCCGGGCCCGCGCCGCCGGGGACAGCGCGCGGACCCCGGCCGCCGGGATCGGCGGGATCGACGAGGTCGGCGAGGACGGCCTGGCCGTGGGCGAGGAGGCCCCGCGCGCGGGCCGCGTGCTCGTGGTCGCGGCCACCGCGCCCGGCCGCTCCGGCACCGCCGCGGCCGTGAACGTCGCCGCGGCCCTGGCCCGGACGGGTTCGGAGACGCTGCTGGTGTGCGCCGACCCGCGGTCGGACACCGTGGGCGAGCTGCTGGGCCTGCCCGAGGGGCCCGGGCTGGCCGAGGCCCTGGTGGACGGCGAGGACCCGGCCGGTCTGGAGGTGCGCCCCCAGGCCGCGCCGCGGCTGCGGGTGCTGCGGCACGGGCGGCCGGGGGTGGCCGCGCCGGTGCAGGACACCGCGATGGCCGACCTGCTGGAGCTGCTGCGCGAGCACGCCGACCACGTGGTGGTGGCGGTGGCGCCGCCGAGCGAGCGCGCCGACGTGCACGCCGTGGCCGGGGCCGCCGACCTGCTGCTGCCCGTGGTCGAGCTGGACCGCACCCCGCGTACCGAGCTGGCCGGGGTGCTGGCCGTCGCCGACCGGTTCGCCGTGGACGCGCCGGGGGTGATCGTGCTGCCCCGCCAGCCGCTGCCGGGCCCGCTGCCCGAGCTGGCCCCGGCGGGCGCGGTCCCGGCCGCGGAGTCCGGGGACGCCGAGGTGGAGGAGGCCGAGCGGGAGGGCTCCGGCCGTTCCGTGTCCGGGATCGTCCGGGTGGGCGGGACCCCCGAGGCCCCCGAGGCGCCGGAGGAGGCGACCGAGGACGAGGAGACCGTCGTCGTGCCCGCCGACACCGCCGGGGCACGGCGCTGATGGCGCGGCTCCCCTCGGCGACCGGGACCGGTGCGGCCGCGTTCGCCCCCGCCGTCGGGGGGCCGCCGGCCGCGACCGGGCGCCCGCTGCTGTGGCTGCTGGCCGGGTACCCGCTGTGGTGGGCGCTGGGCCTGGGCCAGTTCGCGTACTGGGTGTTCGCCGTCCCGATGGCCCTGGAACTGGTGCGCCGCCACCGGACCGTCGGGCTGCGCGTCCCCCCGGCGTTCTGGCTGTGGGCGCTGTTCCTGGTGTGGTCGGTGCTGGGCCTGGCCATGGTCCCGCTGGACATGCCCGGCACGGTCCCGGGCAGCGGCGGCTACGGCGGCGCGGTGCTGCGGACCGCCAACTACGCGGTCCTCACGGTGCTGCTGCTGTACGTCGGCAACCTCACCGAACGCGAGCTGCCCACCCGCGCGGTGGCGGCGGCGCTGAGCGTGCTGGGCCTGGTCACGATCGCGGGCGGGTACCTGGGGATGCTGGCGCCCCGGTTCGAGTTCACCGCGCCACTGGAGTACCTGCTGCCCGGCGGGCTGGCCGCCGACCCCTTCATGCAGACCCTGGTCCACCCGGCGTCCGCGCAGGTCATGGACATCTTCGGCTACGACTCGGCGCGTCCCAAGGCGCCGTGGGAGTACACCAACGTGTGGGGGTACATGATCTCCCTGCTGCTGGTGTGGGCCGCCGTCCTGCTGCTCGGCCGCTGGAACATCCCGCTGTGGGTGCGCTGGGGGCTGCCGGTGGCCATGGTGCTGGCGGTGGTGCCGATCGTGCACTCGCTCAACCGGGCGCTGTGGGCGGGGCTGGCGCTGTCGCTGCTCTACGCCGGGTTCGTCGCCCTGCGCCGGGGCCGGGTGCTGCCGGTGGCGGTCTGCGCCCTGGTGGCGGTCCTCGCCCTGGGGGTGCTGGCGCTGTCGCCGCTGGCCGACGTGGTGCGGGCGCGGGCCGACGCCCCGCACAGCGACGACGGCCGGGCCGCGACCAACGCGGCGGCGGTGACCGCCGCCGACCTGTCCCCCGTGCTGGGCTGGGGCACCACCCGGGAGACCCTGGGCAGCTCCGACTCCATCGCGATCGGCCCCTCGGCCGGGTGCCCCGGCTGCGGGCAGCACGTGATCGGCAACGCGGGCCAGCTGTGGATGACGCTGATCGCGAGCGGCTGGGTGGGCACGGCCCTGTTCCTGGGCTTCTTCGCCGCGGTGGCCTGGCGGTACCGGTCCGCGGTGACGGCCGCGGGCCAGGGCGCCCTGCTCACCGTGCTGCTGCTGTTCTGGTACATGTTCTTCTACGTGGCGCTCATGTCCCCGCTGGCCGTGACCATGGTGGCCGTCGCCCTGCTGTGGCGGGACGAGGAACCCCTGCTCCGCCGCGGGGCCGCGCGCACGGGCGGGGGTCCCGATGAACGGTGAGACGACCTATCTGACCGACCTCGCAGCCGTGCTGTGGCCGTGCGGCGGGCTGCTCGGCCACGGCGACGGCACCGCGCACGGCCGGGGCCGCGGCAACCAGTACCTCCCGGTGCCCCACGCCTACGACCCGCGGATGATCCTGCCCGCGCACGACCGGTCGGCGGCGCTGCGGGGCATCTCGTCCTTCTCCCAGGGGCACTCGCTGCGGGAGCGGCTGCGCCGGTTCCTGCTGACCGGCGCGTTCGCCACCGGGATCGCCCCGCTGCTGCTGCGCGACCGCCTGTACGTGGGCGCCGGACCGGGCATCGAGCACGCGCTGGCCGCCGCCCTGGACCGCGAGCTCGCCATCGCCATCCACGTCGGGCCGCCGCGGGCCAACCGCAAACCCGTCCTGCTGCTGCTCACCCCGGGCGGGCGCACCATCGGCTACGCCAAGGTCGCCGTCAACGACCTGACCGGGCGGCTGGTGGTCGCCGAGGCGCAGGCGTTGCGCCTGCTCGCGGACGCCCGGCTGCGCGACGTCACCGTGCCGCGCCTGATGTACCAGGGCGAGTGGAACGGCCGCCCGCTGCTGGTGCAGGAGGCGCTGCCGGTCGGCGACCAGACCGACCGGCCCA
Source organism: Nocardiopsis protaetiae (assembly GCF_045446735.1). Lineage (NCBI taxonomy): Bacteria > Bacillati > Actinomycetota > Actinomycetes > Streptosporangiales > Nocardiopsidaceae > Nocardiopsis > Nocardiopsis protaetiae. Next base: position 605 of record NZ_JBJJBV010000399.1, on the reverse strand, counting down.
CCCGCCGCCAGCTGCTGCGCTGCGTCGCCCAGATCACCTCGCTGGTGGAGGTGCGGCGGCGGCGCCTGTCGGAGAGCACCTACCGCCGCGCCCTGGAGGAGCGGATCGCCGCCCTGGGCACCCGCCCCGAGGCGGGGCCGCTGATGGCGGCCCTGTACGGGCTGCCCGACGTGGCGCTGCCCTTCGGGGCCTGGCACGGCGACCTGACCCGGTGGAACATCGCCGGGACCGCGCGGCGGTCGTTCGTGTGGGACTGGGAACGGCTGTCGCTGGACGCGCCGGCCGGGTTCGACGCCCTGCACTACGACCTCAACGAATGTGTGCAGGCCGGGGTTCACCCCGGGGTGCACAGGTGGCTGGAGAGCGGGGCCCGGCTGCTGCGCGACCCGCTGATGACCGAGCTGGGGCTGGTCCCGCACACCGTGTCGACGGTGATGGCCCTGTACCTGATCGACCTGGCCACCCGCTACCTGCACGACCGCCAGGACGAGAGCGGGGTCCACATGGCAGCGGTGGACGACTGGCTGCTGCCCGCGCTGGAGGGGCTCCAGGAGCGGGCGGCGCACGAGGCCGCCCGCGCGCGGAGCTGAGGCCGGCCGCACGCG
>NZ_JBJJBV010000398.1:0-4583 GCF_045446735.1 Nocardiopsis protaetiae | reverse complement strand
GGTGGCGGTGCTCCCCGGATCAGAGCACCGACACCGCTTGGCTCCCGGTCGGCGGAGGGAGGGGCCGTAGGCGCCGCCGACCGGGACGTTCTAGGGTCGGCCCGCCTTCAGGGCCGTGTCGATGGAGGCCATCAGGCTGCCGTCGGCGTCGTCGCCGTCGATGGCCCAGACCATGACGCCGGAGTAGCCGTTGTCCAGGGCCCACTCGGTCTTCTGGGCGATCGCGGTCTCGTCGTCGTAGTTCCAGAAGGTCTCGCCGTCGTAGATCCAGGCGGTGCCCGCCTCGTCGTTGCGGAAGACCTGGAAATCACCGGAGGCGACCTTCTCCTTGAGGAAGCGCCACTCCTCGGTGCCCGTCGCGTAGGTGCCCTGCGCCGGGCCGGTGGCGGGCTGGAAGATGCCGTCGCCCTCGGGGCCGGGCTCCACGCCGGTCCAGCCCTGGCCGTAGAAGGGCAGGCCCAGGACGATCTTGGCCGGGTCCACGCCGCGGGAGACGTAGGCGTTGCGGATCAGCTCGGCGGAGATGACCGGCTCGGGGTCGCGGGCGTCGGTCACCAGGTTGGACTGGTGGTTGGTGACGCTCTCCCAGGTGCCGTGGTAGTCGTAGCCCTGCACCATGACGAAGTCGAAGTTCGGCATGAGCGCGTCGAGCTCGTACCCGGAGTCCAGGCGCCAGCCGCCGGCCGGCACGAACGCGCTCAGCTCGAAGTGGCGGTCGGTCTCCTCGCCGTACGCGTCCAGCTGGTCGCGGAACTCCTGGACCAGGGCGGTGAAGTTCTCCTTGTCCTCGGGGCGGACCACGTTGTGCGGGTTGCCGTCGGTGCCCGGCCACTCCCAGTCGAGGTCGATGCCGTCGAAGACGCCGTAGGCGGCGCCCTCGCCGCCCGCGCCGTTGAGCTCGGGCAGGTTGCCGCGCAGGTACAGGTCGACGCAGGACTCGACGAGGCGCTCGCGCGACTCCTCGGTCAGGGCCGCGTCGGAGAAGTACCGGGACCAGTTCCAGCCGCCCAGCGAGATGCTGATGCTCAGGTGGGGGTTCTCCTCCTTGAGCTTGAGCAGCTGGTTGAAGTTGCCGCGCAGCTCCTGGGCCGGGTCGTCGGCGACGCCGTCGACGCTGTCGCCGGCCGGGACCGTGTGCCCGTAGTCGGCCAGCGCGTCGCCCTCGCCCTCCTCATCGGTCATGAAGCACTCGCCGTCGGCGCTGACGTTGCCGAACGCGTACTGGATGTGCGTCAGCCGCTCGGCGCTGCCGGTCCCGATCAGGTCGGCCACCTGGTAGTCGCGCTCCTCGGCGCTCCACTGCGTGTAGTAGGCGACGCTGAGGAAGTCGTGGTCGGGGCCGGTGCCGGTGTCGCCGCCGGCGCAGGGCGCCCCGTTGACGGTGCAGGAGAGCGGGTCGGTGGAGCCGTCCCGGTGCACGCCGTTGAACCCGAAGCTGTAGGTGCCGCCGGCGGGGATGGTGGCGCCCCAGTGCGGCGGGGTGATGGTGTACCCGGACGGGCCGCCGGCCAGGGTGGCGTTCCACAGTTCGTGGATGCGGCTGCCGTCGGGCAGGGCGAACTCGATCTTCCAGTTGCCCACCGGGGTGTCGGAGGCGTTGTGGACGACGATCTGGCCGGTGTACCCGGTGTTCCACCGGGCGGACTCCACATAGGAGACGGTCAGGCCCGTGGCGGGCGCCTCCGCGGCGGCCGCCGGGAGCGAGGCGGCCATGAGCGGTGCCGCCAGCACGGTCGCGGCGAAGATCGCCGCGCACCGGTTCCGGAAGGGTCGTGCTCTCACGTCGTGGATCTCCTGCTGTCGGGGGGTTGCAGGGCCCGGGGGCCTGACCAGGGAAGATAAATTTTTAGGAAACTTAACTAATAATTACGGGGGTCGTCAACGGTCAGCGCCGAAGTTTCCGGCCCTTTGTGACTCTCCGATATCGGTCCGGTGCGGATTTTTCGAGATCGCAGGCCGTACCAGTGGCCCCGGAGATCCGGTGTCCCCTTGTGGCCACGCAAAAGCATTGACCTCGGCGGGATGTGATGCTAGGCGCACAAAGAGTGGGGTGCGAGGGCTCGACGGGGCCCATAGAGTGACCGCGTGGGAAACCCTTTGAACCTTCCGTTCGACCCGATCGAACGCGCGCACGACAACTGGACGCGGAGATGGGGGCCCTCGCCCGCCATGGCCGCCGTCACCTCAGTCATGCGCGCGCAGCAGATCCTCATCGGAGAGCTGGACGGCGCCCTCAAGCCGTTCGGCCTCACCTTCGCCCGCTACGAGGCGCTGGTCCTGCTCACCTTCAGCACCACCGGGTCGCTGCCGCTGGGCAAGATCGGCGAACGCCTCATGGTCCACCCGACCAGCGTCACCAACACCATCGACCGGCTGGAGGGGCAGGGCTTCGTGCTCCGCCGCCCCAACCCCAGCGACGGCCGCGGCGTGCTGGCGGAGATCACCGACTCCGGCCGGGAGGTGACCGAGCGGGCCACCCGGGTCCTGCTCGACCTGGACTTCGGCCTGGGCTGCTACTCCGACGGGGAGCTGTGGGACATGCACCGCATGTTCACCCGGCTGCGCGTCGACTTCGGGGACTTCCCCGAGCAGGAGGCCGGGCCGGGGGCCGGGGCGGCGGCCGGATCGACCGCCGAGCCCATGGCCGAGGCCGCCGAGGGCCGCTGAGTCCCGACCGGGAGTCCGCGCGGTGCCGTGGATCCCCCTCCTGTACATATTTAGTTGGACGTCCTACTATCCAGGTATGGCGAACACCACGAACGGCACCACCAACGGCGGCGGTACCGAGGACATCGAAGCCGGACGCGAACGCTGGCAGCGCCGCTACGACGCCGCGCGCAAGCGCGACGCCGACTTCACCTCCCTGTCCGGGCGCACCCTGGAACCGGTCTACGGGCCGCCCCCCGGCGCCGAGGTCCCCGGGTTCGAGCGCATCGGCTGGCCCGGCGAATTCCCCTTCACCCGCGGGCTCTACCCCACCGGCTACCGCGGCCGGGCCTGGACCATCCGCCAGTTCGCCGGGTTCGGCAACGCGCGCCAGACCAACGAGCGCTACAAGATGATCCTCGCCTCCGGCGGCGGCGGGCTCTCGGTCGCCTTCGACATGCCCACCCTCATGGGCCACGACTCCGACTCCCCGCACGCGCTGGGCGAGGTCGGCCACTGCGGCGTGGCCATCGACTCGGTGGCCGACATGGACCTGCTCTTCGACGGCATCCCGCTGGGCGAGACCACCACGTCCATGACCATCAGCGGCCCGGCCGTCCCCGCGTTCTGCATGTACCTGGTGGCCGCCGAGCGCCAGGGCGTGGACATCGGCACCCTCAACGGCACGCTCCAGACCGACATCTTCAAGGAGTACATCGCCCAGAAGGAGTGGCTGTACCCGCCCGAGCCGCAGCTGCGCCTCATCGGCGACCTCATGGAGTACTGCGCGGAGAACATCCCCGCGTACAAGCCGCTGTCGGTGTCGGGCTACCACATCCGCGAGGCCGGGGCCACGGCCGCCCAGGAGCTGGCCTACACCCTCGCCGACGGGTTCGGCTACGTGGAGCTGGGGCTGTCCCGCGGCCTGGACATCGACTCGTTCGCGCCCGGGCTGTCGTTCTTCTTCGACGCCCACATCGACTTCTTCGAGGAGATCGCCAAGTTCCGCGCCGCCCGCCGCATCTGGGCCCGCTGGATGCGCGACGTGTACGGCGCCAAGAGCGAGAAGTCCCAGTGGCTGCGGTTCCACACCCAGACCGCCGGGGTCTCCCTCACCGCCCAGCAGCCCTACAACAACGTGGTGCGCACCGCCGTCGAGGCGCTCGCCGCCGTCCTGGGCGGCACCAACTCGCTGCACACCAACGCCCTGGACGAGACCCTGGCCCTGCCCACCGAGCAGGCCGCCGAGATCGCCCTGCGCACCCAGGCGGTGCTCATGGAGGAGACCGGGGTGGTCAACGTCGCCGACCCGCTGGGCGGCTCCTGGTACCTGGAGGCGCTCACCGACGAGATCGAGGCCGAGGCCGAGCAGATCTTCGCGCACATCCGGCGGATGGGCGGCGGGGACGGCGTCGAGCACGCGATCGGCCCGATGACCTCCGGCATCCTGGCCGGGATCGAGAACGGCTACTTCTCCTCCGAGATCGCCGAGTCCGCGTTCCAGTACCAGCAGGCGCTGGAGAAGGGCGACAAGCGCATCGTCGGCGTCAACGCCCACATGCCCACGGTCTCCGGCGAGCTGGACATCCTGCGCATCGGCCACGAGGTGGAGCGCGAACAGCGCCGGGTGCTCACCGAGCGGCGCGAGGCCCGCGACGGCGCCGCGGTCGAGAAGGCGCTGGCCGACCTGCTGGCGGGCGTGAAATCCGGCGACCGGAACCTGGTGCCGCTGATCATGGACGCCGCCCGCGCCGAGGCCACGCTCGGTGAGATCTGCGCGACCATGGGCGAGGAGTTCGGGACCTACACCGAGGCGCCCCGCTTCTGAGCCCGCCGACGAGGGGACGCGGACCGGTTCTCGGTCCGCGTCCTTTCCGCGCATACGGCAGGATGGACACATGCAGCCTTCGGACTTTTCCCCGAACAGTGCCGTCGAC
>NZ_JBJJBV010000397.1:0-4618 GCF_045446735.1 Nocardiopsis protaetiae | reverse complement strand
CGCGCCCTCGCCGATGATCAGCCCGGCGGTGGCCCGCTGGGCGTAGTAGGCGGCCATGGACGGGGTGGCCAGCCCGTCGGCGGTGGCGCGCACCCGGCTCATCGGGGCCATCACCACACGGTTGGGCAGGGAGAGGTCACCCAGCCGGTAGGGCTGCAAGAGACTGGTCACAACGGGGCTCCTATCGAGGTCCGTGGTCGCGTACAGTGGTCACGCTAAAACCTCACATCAATGTGAGAGGCAAGCGTTGTGCCGCGGATCACGAAGGGGACGCCGTGCGAATCGGGGAACTGGCCAAGCGGACCGGTGCGAGCGTTCGACTGCTGCGCTACTACGAGGAGCAGGGCCTGATCACGAGCACCCGCAGCCCGAGCGGGCAGCGCCACTTCACCGAGCACCAGGTCGAGCGCGTGGGCTTCGTCCGGACGCTGCTGGCCGCCGGGGTCCCCACCCGCACCATCGCCGAGATGATGCCCTGCATGGACGCGCCCAGCGTGGAGACCGTGGACGGCGCCATGGAGAGCCTGGCCCGGGAGCGCGACCGCATCACCGCGCACATCGCCGAGCTGACCCGCGCCTGCGCGGCCATCGACGGCCACATGGACACCGCCCGCGAACGCCGCGCCCGCCTCACCGCCCCCCGCGCCTCCTGAGCCGACCGCCCCACCCCGGACACGCAGAAAGGGCGTTCACCGAGGTGAACGCCCTTCGTCTGTCGGGACGGCGGGATTTGAACCCACGACCCCTTGACCCCCAGTCAAGTGCGCTGCCAAACTGCGCTACGTCCCGCCGGCGGCCGTCGTGACGGCGCCAACAGGTGAAACCCTATCGCATTCCAGGAGCCTCCGGGACCAGGGGGCGGCGGGCATCACGGGGGTCACGGACGTCGCGGCCGGGTCAGCCCTTGGTGGCGACGTAGTAGTTGTTGAACGGGTCGGTGTCGATCTCCTCGACCCGTGCCCGGCCGAACCCCGCCTCGGCCAGCATGGCGAGTGCCTTCTGCTCCCCCCACGCGGTGCCCAGGCCGTCGCCGTCCAGGGCGAGGGAGACCGTCATGCAGTGCATGACGGAGGCCGTGTACAGGAAGGTCCCCCAGGGCAGGTCGGCGTTCTCCTCCAGGTTGCTGGACGCCTTGATGTCCACCATGAGGAACCTGCCGCCGGGCCGCAGCGCCCGGTGGATCGCGGCGAGCACCCGGGCCGGGTGCGCCTGGTCGTGGATGGAGTCGAAGGCCGTCATGAGGTCGTAGCCCTCCTCGATGTCCAGCATGGCGACGTCGCGCAGCTCGAACCGCACGTTGGACAGCCGCATCGCGTCGGCCTCGCCGCGGGCGAACGCGATGCCCTCCTCGGAGAAGTCGTAGCCGACGAACCGGCTGTGCGGGTAGGTCCGGCCCATGACGTTGATCGCGTGGCCGCGGCCGCAGCCGACGTCGGCGACGTCGATGCCCAGGGCCAGCCGCTCGGGCAGGCCCTCCACCAGCGGCAGCGTCGTGTCGATGAGGGAGACGTCCACGACCTCGACGCTCTCCTCGGCCATGGCCTGCTGGAAGCGGTCGTAGGCGCTGTAGGGCACGCCACCGCCGTGCCGGAAGGCGTCCTCCACCTGCTCGTCCACCTGCGCCAGCATGGGCAGGAACGACACGAACCGGGCGAGGTTGTCGGGCCCCGCCGCGCGGGTCAGGCAGACGGCGTGCTCGGCGGGCAGCAGGTAGGTCCGGGTCCGCGGGTCGTACTCGACCACGCCGGACATGGTCGACCCGGCCAGCCACTCGCGCACGTAGCGCTCGTTCAGCCCGGCGGTGTCGGCCACCTCCTGGCTGGTCATCGCGCCCCGACCAGCCATGGTGTCGAACAGGCCGAGGTGGTGGCCCATGCTGAGCAGCAGGGCGGCGCTGCCCGCGTCCATGAAGCCCAGGACCCGGCCCGTGAACTCCTCCACCCTGTCCTGGTCCAGCTCGCGCCCGGTGGTTTGCGTGGTCATCGCGGACTCCTCGGTCAGGAGCGGTCCGCCCGCACCGCGGCGGGCGGCCGGGCGGACCGGCGCCCGTACCCGCAGGACACTCCGCGGCTCTTCTCCTGGGGCGCAGGGCGCCTCGGCCGCCACATGGTCAACCGGCCATTCTACTCTTGCGCCCCTGGGATCCCGGCTATTCCCCACGAGGAGACCACCTACGGCCACCTGCGGCCATCCGCGGCCACGGCGCGGTTCAGGGTGCCTCGCTCTCCAGCACGGCGCTCCCGGGGCCGCCCACGTCACCGCGGAGCAGTTCCTCCGTCACCACGGCCGTGCCGGTGATAGCGCCCGAGGCGTCCACCCGGTGGAACTCCGTGGTCGACATCGCGGGCCCGGAGTCGTGCGACCGCCGGTAGGACCACACCTCTTCGCTCGTGTCCGCCGTCCAGGGCGACCGTCTCGTCGGTCAACAGCACGAGCGCCCCGTGGCACCACGGCAGGACCTTCCGGTCCCGGGGACGACCGCGACCGTCGCCGAAAACGCTGTGGCCGCCGAACGCGCCGTGGCCGCCCTGCCCCGGACACCGCGCGGGCGGCACTCGGCGCCGCCAGGGAGGCCGTCGCCACCGACCTCTCCGCCGCGGGCCATGCCTGCGCCACCGTCACCCAGCTCCCGACGGACCCGGCCGCACACTCCGCCCGCTGCACGAACCGGTGGCCGCCCGCCCCGGCGGAAGCGCCGCGGCACGGCGGCGGTGCGGTGGTGCGGCAGCCCGGCGGTGGCAGCCGGCCCGGCGGCGGTGTGGTGGCGGTGTGGTGGTGAGGCGACCAGAACGGCGCCCGTCTGGTGGTGACCCGGCGACCAGGCCGGCGTCGGGACGACGGCAGCCCGGCGGAAGCGCACGGCTGTGAACGCGCGCTCGCGACCAGGTTGTGGCAACCATGATCAGCAGTGCTGACGTTCAGCACTGCTGACTTTCCGTACTGCTGCGGCGCGGGGTCGGCGGCGGTGATGCGGCACGGCGGCGGAGGCGCGCTCACAACCGTGTTTCCGTAGAAATGATCAGCAGTACTGATGTTCAGCACTAGTGAACCTCCTTGGTACTGACGTTCAGTGGTGCTGACTTCCGGGGCATCCGCGGCCCGCAGGCGGGCAACGGATCGTGGGGAAACCCTCCCGGAGCGTGCACGCCGCCCCTACGCTGGTGCCGTCCGCCCGCGCGACACAGCACGGCGCGATACCGGCGGACGGCACGGGCCACCGCTGCGGCGCATCGGGAAGGACTCCACATGGCCTTCGACGGCATCGGGGAGATCGAGGAATCCGTCGGCTCCGAGGTCCCCTTCGCTACCCGCCTCAAGCTCCACCGCTCCCGCAGAGGCCTGACCCGAGAAGTGCTGGGCGGGCTGGTGGGCCGCTCCGCCTCCTGGGTGAAGGCCCTGGAGACCGGCCGCCTGGGCACCCCCAAACTGCCGCTGCTGCTCAAACTGGCCGAGGCGCTGCGGGTACGCGACCTGGCCGAGCTGACCGGGGCCGGATCGATCCCGGTCGAGCCGTTCAGCGGCCCCGGGCACCGGCGGCTGCCCGCCGTGCGGGCCGCGATCAACGCGTTCGCGCCCGCCGCCGACCGCCCCGCGCCGACGCTGCCCCACCTGCGGTCCAGGCTGCGGGGGGCGTGGCGGGCCCGGCACGCGGCCCCCGACCACCGCGAGGTCCTGGGCTCGCTGCTGCCGGAGCTGATCGAGGACGCGCAGGCGGCCGTGCACCAGGCCGCCCGGGAGTCCGACCGGAGGGCCGCCCGCGCCGTGCTGTCCGAGGTGTACTCGCTGGCGCAGTTCTTCATCGCCTACCAGCCCGCGCAGAGCCTGCTGTGGCGGGTGTGCGAGCGCGCCGTGGTGACCGCCCGCGAGGCCGACGACCCGCGGGCCCTGGGCATCGCCGCCTGGCTGATGGTCCAGGCGCACCGCGACGCCGGGGACTGGGACGCCGCGGACGCGGTGGCCGAGGGGGCGCTGGCACACCTGGGCGGGCACCTGGCGCGGCGGGACTGCGACGAACTCCAGTCGCTGTGGGGATCCCTCCAGTTCGAGGCCGGGTACACCGCCGCCCGGCGCGGCGAGGCCGGCGCGGCCTGGCACCGGTGGGACACGGCGCGGCAGGCCGTGGAGCGGCTCCCGGAGGGGTTCTACCACCCGGTGACCTCGTTCTCCCGGGCCGTCATGGGCGCTCACGCGGTGACGGTGGCGGTGGAGCTGCGCAGCGGCGGCGAGGGGGTGCGCCAGGCACTGCGTTCGGAGGCGCGCGTCATCCCGTCGCGGCCGCGGCGGGCCCGGCACCGGATCGAGCAGGCCCGGGCGCACCGGCTGGACGGACGGGAGGGCGACGCGCTGCGGCTGCTGGCGCAGGCGCACGCCACCGCCCCGGAGACCATCCGCTACAACGGCCACGCCCGCGCCATGATCATGGAGGGCCTGCGCTCGCGCGAGCACCGTGCGCAGGCGGCCGAGCTGGCCGACCGGGTGGGCGTCCCGGCCTGACCCGGCCCGCCCGCGCCGGCCCTGCGCCGCCCCCAGCACACCCCTGACCTGGTCTTTGCCGTCCAGGGGGCACATTCCGTACCCCCTGTTCCGGGCGGGGCGGGTTAGCGTCGGTGGGGTCCCG
>NZ_JBJJBV010000396.1:0-4654 GCF_045446735.1 Nocardiopsis protaetiae | reverse complement strand
AGAACAGCATGTGGAGCCTCTGGTGGGGCGGGTTTTCTTGGTCGTTAATCCATCTACCAGGGGCTTCTTGCTGTTCAGAAGGGCTTCAGGGAGACCGGTACGGGGCTGTGACCTGCACCTTCAGGATGAAAAAGGCTCAGTGATGGCAGTGGCAGAACATGATTCCCCGAGCGAACCGGACCAGCATGGTGCGCGGTCAGCCCGACGAACACGAGACATCGGAGAAAAAACAACCGACAAAGCCGAACCCCGTCAATGAAGACGAACAGCACCCGAAGCCCAAGCGCCCATCGACCGCACAGGACTGACACTCGAGCCGACGGCCTCAGGCGCGAACCTGCACACAGCCAGGCCCTGAGCCCCTGGTTCGTGTGGTGCGGTCTCTACACTCCCGGTGCGAGCCAAGGGGTTCATAGCCGGCCGGGCTTCGCAGTGAAGGGCCGCACGGCTGCGACCACCTGCGCCGATGACTCCACACCACCACCCGCCCACCGAATGAGCCGAGCCACCGAACCCCACCAGCCCCAACCGGAAAATCCTTCCGGCACGTGAACTCTTGGGATCTCCGCGCCCAGGCGTAGATGGAGAAGAGTTGCCGGGATTCGAGCCTTCTCACTCGGTCAAGGGCATTTTTCCTGGTCACAAGCCTGCTTGCCGACTAACCACCGGCCAAGTAGTGACGTCTCGCGCGTCGACTGAGAAGATGGTGACTCGTCGAACACCGACTGTTATATCCACCCATGGGCGTTTTGCCCGAATGCAGTTCCGTGCCCAAGAGCAGAGGAGAAGCCGAGGAAGGCGCCTTCACCTGCACCTTCGTCGAAGGCGGAGAGGGCCTGTGGACAGGGTGTGATGGCCAGGATCGACGGGCATCGTGAAGGAGGATGACCTCTTCTGGTCAGATGCGGGACGTATGCCCGAGGTCTGTGCTGGATAGTGAGAATCCCAAGACGACTGCGTGCGCGGGAGTCTCGTGCCGTAACCGAGTTGTCGATGCGAGTGAACCCTGACCCTTGGTTCACCTTGGTAAAGCCATCAGGCCGTTGAGATGCATGGCTGTGTGGCCACGACGATGTGGCCGGCTGCCCCGATCTCCTCCCCCAAGGAGCTGACCCCCTGTGAACAACCTGACCAGCAAGATGTGGGCGACCCTGAGCGCCCTGCTCATCCCCCCGTCGAAGAACAACGACGACGGCGCCGGAATCGTTGAGTACGCGGCCATCCTGATCCTCGTCGCCGCTGTCGCTGTCGGCCTATTTGCCCTCGGCATCCCTGAGAACGTTACCGGAGCAATTGGCACGGCTATCTCCGATATTCTCAGTGGCCCCTGATCAAAAGCCACCCCCCATTCACACCGGACGAAAATTAACGATGCAGGAAATCCCCGAAACACTCAAAGAGTCGCCAAACAAAAGAAGTCGCCAGCCACGCCAAGGAAGCACTTTCAAGCTTCTCCCGAAGCTGATGGCAACGTCGCTTGTAATCTTCGCTTCGGGATGTGTCGTTTCAAGCGATGGCCAGCCTCCAGGAGGCGAACCCGAAAACCCACCAGGCCAGGAGAACCCTTCACCCACAGATCCGAATATAGAAGAATCCCGAGAACCAATCGGAAGCACCACGACCACAACCACGACTATCGGCGGCGAACTCCAGATAGATGTACTTGCCCTAGAAATTCTAGAAAACGACATACTCAGACTCAGTATACGCGTAAAAAACAACTCTGGAGAACCATTTTCTTTGGCCGATGGCCTCGCCGAGATGGGTGATCAGAATACCGCTAGCAGGGTTTCACTGATCGATGCGAGCAAACAGCAAAGGTACTTGAGCTACGATCTAAGCAACGGCAGGTGCTTCTGCTCCCCTGCACTCCAAGGATCCCTGGGGAGCGGAGAAAGCGCGGACCTTTGGGTTGCATATCCCAAACCGGAGAGCATACCTGGAGAAATGACTGTCATCCTCCCCATTGCACCGCCAATCCTTGACGTTCCAGTGGGAACATCATCCGAGAGTCTCCAGAATGAGGGGGTCGGGGAAGACAAAATCCTCGATCTCACCATGATTTCCGATAACCTCGATGACCAGACTGGGCGAACCGAGAGTGGCGAAGAAGTAAGCATCATCCTTTCCTCTGATGTCCTGTTTGAAACGAACAGCTCGACCCTGAGTTCAGAAGCGCAAGAAATTCTCGAACAGGTTGCCGCCGAGATCGATGACGCCTCCGCAACAGTTGTGAACATCGACGGGTACGCCGACAACACTGGAAGCGATGCGGTCAATGTTCCTCTCTCCGAAGACAGAGCAACAGAAGTCGAGCGCTCTCTTTCTGAACTCGTAACTCGTGAAGGAATATCCTTCGAGGTTGCCGGCCACGGATCCAGCGATCCGATCGCAGACAACAGCACGGAAGAGGGCCGGGAAAGAAATCGGCGAGTCTCAGTGACGTTTGAGAAGTAGGCAGAGATGAAAAATGCAATGATCCCGCAACTCGGCCTCTTCACTTCAAGCTCTCTGGCAGTGGTACTAATATCCATGGGTGTGAGTTCGGCATCTCCTATGCCCAACTCCAGCGATCTTGATATCCTTGGCTCATCCCAGGGAAATGGAACACAATCAGATAACCTCGCAGCCGAAGTCAACCAAGCAGAGAGAAACTCACAAGGCAATCTTCTTTCGGTCACCTGGACCATAGAAAACACAGGGAACGAGAGAGTCGTTCTCACCTGGCTCGAAGGAAAAACCTACACATACTCCGGCGCCAACTATGCAGGAGTGACCATAACCAGGACCGATGGTGGAACCAGGTATCACCCAGTCATGGATGGAGCAGGCGAATGCCTGTGCTCTGGCGATAACTCTTCCACGTTCAGGGAAAGAATCGAGCCGGGAGAGAAGATGTCGTACTGGTCGATGTTCTCCGTTCCCTCGGACGTGGAGAACATATCCGTAGAGATCCCTGGGTTCGAACCGATCGAGGACATCCCCATCTCCTGACCACCCCTCAGACACCCTCTGGAGACTGTTTTGCTTGGCTCCCGGCACACGAACTTCGGGGAGCCGCGGAGGCCATCGCCTTCGCGGCCTGCGGGGCGTGCGGGGGAACGCAGTGGACCCCCGCGTTTCTGGCGTCGACTCTGCCCCGCTGATTCCCACAACGGGGACCGAGGCGCCGCGCTCACCGAGACCGCAGCCGTACTCATCCTCGTTGCCGCCGTCATGGTCGCGGTGTATCAGTTGGAACTGAGCAAGACCTTCAACGAAGGCGTACGGCAGATGGTGTGCCTGGTGCGCGGGCCTTCCTGCGGGGAGACCTGGATGGAGGCCGATCGGCCGGAAGAGCCGGAAGAATACGAGTGGGGTCAGGGCAACCCGAACCGGCTCGACAACCAGAACATCGCCCGCAATCTCGCCGAGGGCTACGGCTGGCAGGACGCCGAGTGGCAGTGCCTGAGCAACCTCTGGGGCGCCATGTCCCACTGGGACCACACGGTCACCGACCCAGGGACCGGAGCGATCGGCATCACGGGGTTCGTGCCGGGCATGCACGGCACTCTGCCATCCGGGTTCCGGGACAGCGCACAGGCACAGATCGAGTGGGGCCTCGGGCACATCAGGGACACCCACGGAACCCCGTGCGTGGCCTGGTCCTACTGGCAGGGAGCCGGCTCCTACTGACGGCCCCGCTCCGAGCCCAGCCGTCGTCGGTACGAACACACTTCGCTGTTCACGTCGGCGGTGCATCTCAGTGCCTTTTCAGCACGACAGAAAGATCAACCCACTCGTCACCCGGATATACCAAATGCCCCAGGCCGCGATTCAAAGAATCGCGCAGCAGGACATAGAGGTCTGACAGCAGCGGCAGCCAGCGGATGGGAAGCCGGACCAGGAACAACGACGGTCCTGTCGGCGACGCGATTCACCGACGACAACAACCTCCGAACCCGCAAGCGCGTCGCCTTCTTCGAGGGGGACCCGGGGCGACTCTCCCACATGCGGGAGTAGTGCGAGCAGGCCCTCCGTCTCCCCCGGCCAAGAGCGACCTCCCGCTCCTCCTCTTCAGCGAGCTGGCCACCAGCGCCACCGTTCACACCGCCTCGGGCGAACCCGGCGGACGGATCCGCGTCCAGGTCGAGACCCTCCCGGCGGACATCGTCCTCATCGGCGTCAGCGACAACGGGCCGCGCACCGACAACCCCGGCATCACCTGGCCGCAGGTGTGCCGTTCCGCCCCCTCCAACCTCTCCTCTGGCGGACGCGATCTCGCCCTCGTCGCCCACCTCAGCGAACGTTGGTGGTGGACCGGCGAACCGGGACGGCCGCTGATCGTCTGGGCCCTGGTCGACGCCGACCGCGCCGCCACCGAAGAGCTCCACCCGTAGCAACCACCGGGCGCCCGCGAACGGGAAGTGCAGCCGACCGGCCGAGCCATCCGCACCGCCGCATCCATCGAACCGCGCCGAACACGACAACGCCCTGGCCCGGTGCGGACACACCGGCCCAGGGCCCGCTCACCACCTGCGATACCAGGAGGCGAACATGCGTCACCTTACAACCGGCCGCCATCGCAAACCCCACCGTTCACGAAAAGAGCGCTTCCTCGCCTTCCTCCTCACCTGCATCGCGGTGCCCCTCTCCGCCCTCTTCGTCCCCCCGA
>NZ_JBJJBV010000395.1:0-4662 GCF_045446735.1 Nocardiopsis protaetiae | reverse complement strand
GGCGGCGGGTCAGGCGGTGGCCAGGTCCCGGCGGCGGAAGCCCGCCAGGGCCAGGGCGAAGCCGACCAGGGCCGCGGCCGTGACGGCCGCCGTGGGGGCGGGGTCGAAGTCCTCGACCGGCGGCAGCGGCAGCATCCCGAACGCGCTGAGGTCCAGCGACCAGTCGGGCATGCCCAGCAGGGCGCCGAGCATGGTGGCGAACAGGCTGTAGCCCAGCCACAGCCACACCACCGGCAGCAGCCGCGGCGCCGCCCCCACCACCAGGGCGGTGAGCGCGGCGAACGCCAGCGCCGCGGGCAGCTGCGACAGCGCCGACCCCAGCAGGTCGCCGATCCAGGCCGAATCCCCGGTGGCGCTCACCGCGCCGACCCCGATGCCCAGCCCGCCCAGCACCACGATCAGGGACACGGACAGCACGGTCACGGCCAGCGCCGCACCGAACCAGCGCACCCGGCCGACCGCGGTGGCCAGCACGACCTCGGCCCGGCCCGCCCCCTCCTCGGTCCGCACCCGCAGCACCGACAGGATCGCGTACGCCGACGCGGCCATCACCGCGTAGGTCGCCATCACCGCGAGGAACCCCGCGGTGAGGTCGTCGGCGGCGTCGCCCAGGACCGCGGCCATCTCGGGGTTCTCCGCCAGCATGTCGTCCACCGCGGTGGCCAGGGTGCCGAAGGAGACCCCGAAGAGGAACACCGCGACGCCCCAGGCGATGATCGCCCCCAGCTGCTGGCGCAGGTGCAGGGCGAACACACCGTTGAGCAGCGCACCGGCGCCCGCCGGGCCCGGCCGCGGCGGGAACAGCCCCGCGCCCAGGTCGCGCCGCCCGGCCAGGACGTGGGTCACGGCGAAGAGCACGGCGGTGACCAGCGGGTACAGGGCCAGCGGCCACCAGCGCGGGTCGTCGAACACCCGCGTCTGCTGCACCCACGAGAACGGGGACACCCAGGAGGCCGCGTTGCCGCCCTGTTCGGCCAGGTCGCCGACGACCCGGGACAGGAACAGCACGCCGACGGCCAGGAAGGCCAGCCCCGAGGCGGCCCGCGCGTGCTCGGTGAGCTGGGCGCACGCCGCGGCGATCGCGCCGAAGCAGATCCCGGCCAGCCCCAGGCCCAGGCCGTAGCCCAGCGAGTCGGCGGCCTCCAGCCCGTACCCCGCCATGATCGCGCCGGTGGCCCCGCCGATGACCAGGTTCAGCAGGGACACGGTGAGCAGCGCCGCGGCCATCTGCGCGCCGGAGCCCAGGACCCCGGCCCGCAGCAGCTCGGAGCGGCCGCTCTCCTCCTCGGCCCGGGTGTGCCGGACCACGTGCAGGACGCTCATGACGGCCAGGGCGATGAGCAGGCTCATCGTCATCTCGTTGACCATCATCGGGCCGAGCGTGTAGTCGTCCAGCCCGTACCCCGGGCCGCCGAACACGATCCCGGTGGGCGTCTCCATGAGCGCGGCCCGGGCCTGGCGCTGGGCGTCGGTGGAGAACGCCTCGTCGAGGGCGGGCAGGGTCAGCGCGACCGTGCCGACCAGCGCGGCCGTCCACACGGACAGCCGGACGCGGTCGCGGCGCAGGATGAACCGGATCAGCGTCCCGGTGCCGGTGAGCGCGTTCACGCCGGGCTCCCGGGGTCTGCGTCGAGGGCGGCCGGCGCGTCGCCGTAGTGGCGCAGGAACAGCTCCTCCAGCGACGGCGGGTTGACCGTCAGGGAGCGCACCCCCAGGTCGGCGACCGCAGTCATCACGGCGTCGAGGCGGTCGTTGTCCACGTCCATGGAGATCCGGTCGCCGTCGACCTCGGCGTTGTGCACCCCGGCCAGCGCGGCCACCGCGCCCGGGTCCCGGGCGAGGGTGGCGCGCACCGCCGACCGGGTCAGGTGGCGCAGGTCCTCCAGGGTTCCCGACTCCACGGTCCGGCCCTGGCGGATGATCGTGACGGTGTCGCAGAGCTTCTCGACCTCGGACAGGATGTGGCTGGACAGCAGCACCGTGCGCCCCTGCTCCTTGGCCTCCAGCACGCACCGGGTGAACACCGCCTCCATGAGCGGGTCCAGGCCCGAGGTCGGCTCGTCCAGGATGAGCAGTTCGGCGTCAGAGGCCAGCGCGGCGACCAGGGCGACCTTCTGCCGGTTGCCCTTGGAGTAGGTGCGGGCCTTCTTGGCGGGGTCCAGCTCGAACCGGGCCAGCAGCTCCTCCCTGCGCCCCCTGTCCAGGCCGCCGCGCAGCCGCCCGAGCAGGTCGATGGCCTGGCCGCCGGTCAGGTTGGGCCACAGGGTGACGTCGCCGGGGACGTAGGCGATCCGCCTGTGCAGGGCGACCGCGTCCTTCCAGGGGTCGCCGCCCAGCAGGCGGACGGTGCCGGCGTCGGACCGCAGCAGGCCGAGCAGGATGCGGATGGCCGTGGACTTGCCGGAGCCGTTGGGGCCGAGGAACCCGGCGACGCGGCCGGTCTCCACGGTCAGGTCCAGGCCGTCGAGGGCCTGGAGCCGGCCGAAGTACTTGTCGACGCCGCGGGCGTCGACGGCGGGTGAGGACATGGGCGCTCCCGTCAGGAGTGGTGGGTGGGGTCGGTGTCGGGACCGTCCTCGGCGCCGCCGGTGTGGTGCAGGTAGGCGTCGAGCATGGCGGAGTCGGCGAGGATGCCCTCGGTGTACAGCTCCAGGGACGGGAGCATGAACTGCGCGGTCCAGTCCCGCAGCATCTCCCCGTAGTCCTCGTCGGTGCCGCGCCCGCGCAGGGCGATGAAGACCAGGACGGAGCCCAGGGCGGTGGAGACGGCGAACCGGGCCCGTCCCCGCGGGTCGCGGCTGGGCAGGTACGCCCCCTGTTCGACCCCGCGGGCGAAGTGCTCCTCGGTGGTGGTGACGAGGCGTTCGTAGAGCCGGTGGGCGAGCGGGCCGCCGTCCTGGAAGGTGCGCATGGTGTAGCCGAACAGGTCGGCGTACCCGTCGACCTCGGCCAGCATCGCGAGGAGGGCCCCGGAATCGCCGGTGTCACCGCCTTCCAGGTCGGAGATGCTGCGGGCGACCTGCTCGTCGCAGGCCTCGCGCAGCCCGGCCTTGGAGCCGAAGTGGTGGATGACCAGGCCGGGGGAGACCCCGGCGTGGTCCGCGATGGCGCGGACCGTGGCCCCGAACCCCTGGCGGGCGAAGCACGTGACGGCGGCATCGCGGATCCGCGCCCGGGTGGTGAGGTCGGAGGCATCGGTTGAACTCATGTTCAATAGCTTAAACACACGTTCAATGCCGGGGCAAGGGGGCGCCCCGGTCCGCGGGGCCCGGCCGTACACTCGTGGCACCCGTGTCGATGAGGAGGATCCGATGGTGCAGGTCGCGGTCGCCCAGTTCGCCCCCGGTCAGGACAAGGCGGAGAACCTGCGCTCGGTGGCGCGGCTGACCGCGCGGGCCGCCGCCCTGGGCGCACGGGTGGTGCTGCTGCCCGAGTACACGATGTTCACCGCGCCCCGCACCGACGACCGCTACGTCAAGGCGGCCGAACCCCTGGACGGGCCGTTCGTCGCGGCCGCCGCCGACACCGCCCGCCGCGAGGGCGTCCACCTGGTGCTGGGCGTCAACGAGGAGACCGGGGGCGGCACGCACTTCACCAACACGCTGGTCGCGCTGTCGCCGCGGGGAGAGCGGGTCGCGCTCTACCGCAAGGTCCACCTGTACGACGCGTTCGGCGTCAAGGAGTCCGACGTGGTCGCGCCCGGGCCCATCGAGGAGCCGCAGACCTTCACCGTCGAGGGTGTGACCTTCGGCCTCCAGACCTGCTACGACCTGCGCTTCCCCGAGGTGACCCGGCGGCTCGCGGACGCCGGGGCGCACGTGGTGCTGCTGGCCGCGCAGTGGGTGCCCGGCCCGCTGAAGGAGGAGCACTGGCGGACGCTCGCGCGCGCCCGCGCGATCGAGAACACCGTGTACGTCGCCGCCGCCGGGCAGTCGGCCCCCACGGGCGCGGGCAACAGCATGGTGATCGACCCGATGGGGACGCCGATCGCCGCGCTGGGGGAGCAGGCCTTCGAGGTGGCCGCCGCCGAGGTTTCGGCCGCGCGGGTGGATGAGGTCCGTACGACCAACCCCGCGCTGGCGATGCGCCGCTTCGCTGTGGTGGCCCGCGACTGATTCGGTGTCGCCGGGCGCAGACCGCCTCCTGGATGTCCGACAAATCCACTGATCAAGCAGGTTTCAGGCGGGGTCTTCCCAGGCTTGGTTACTTAGAGCTATGATCTACCTGCACGGAGTGATTTAGATGGGGACGGACCCTTCCAGGTGCCGAGCGCCTCTGATTCAATAAAGAGCCGGTAACTATCGGCCCGCCAGACTGTCCTAAACCACGGGGGGAGCAGGGACATTGCGCGGAATGAGCACGATGTGCGCATCGGATGCGGGGACCGACGCGGTATCCGACGGATACGTGTACGACCCGGAATCGTTGAGCGCGGAGCAGTGCACGGGGGATGCCTGCGCCGTCTGCCACACGCGATGGCCCCGGCCGCGGATCGCCCTGGGCGTCCTGCCGGACGGGGTCCCGGTGTTCGGTTGTGATGACTGCGCGGCGCTCGTGGGCGCCGGAACGCCGGTCGCCGCCGACGCCCGGGTGTTCGCCGCCCGCTGAGCCGGGGAGAGCGCGGTCGCGCTCCGGGTCCAAGGGGGAGAGAAGGACCCGGAG
>NZ_JBJJBV010000394.1:0-4740 GCF_045446735.1 Nocardiopsis protaetiae | reverse complement strand
CGGCGCGCGCGGTTGACGATGATCTTGTCCTCTTCGGACAGCTCGTCCATACCGAGGATGGCGATCTGGTCCTGGAGGTCCTTGTTGCGCTGGAGGATCCCCTTGACGCGCTGGGCCACCTCGTAGTGCTCCTGGCCCACGTACTGCGGGTCGAGGATTCGGGAGGTCGACGCCAGCGGGTCCACCGCCGGGTAGATGCCCTTCTGCGAGATCGGGCGGGAGAGCTCGGTCGTCGCGTCCAGGTGGGCGAACGTCGTCGCCGGGGCCGGGTCGGTGTAGTCGTCCGCGGGGACGTAGATCGCCTGCATGGAGGTGATCGAGTGACCGCGGGTCGAGGTGATCCGCTCCTGGAGCTGACCCATCTCGTCGGCCAGGTTGGGCTGGTA
Organism: Nocardiopsis protaetiae; assembly: GCF_045446735.1. Classification (NCBI taxonomy): domain Bacteria; kingdom Bacillati; phylum Actinomycetota; class Actinomycetes; order Streptosporangiales; family Nocardiopsidaceae; genus Nocardiopsis; species Nocardiopsis protaetiae. The sequence continues at coordinate 4,354 of NZ_JBJJBV010000394.1, read as the reverse complement.
GCCCACGGCGGAGGGCATACGGCCCAGCAGCGTGGAGACCTCGGAGCCCGCCTGGGTGAAACGGAAGATGTTGTCGATGAACAGGAGCACGTCCTGGTTCTGAACGTCGCGGAAGTACTCCGCCATCGTCAGAGCGGACAGCGCCACGCGCAGACGGGTGCCCGGGGGCTCGTCCATCTGGCCGAAGACGAGAGCGGTGTCCTGGAGGACCTCCATCTCGTCCATCTCCAGGAAGAGGTCCGTACCCTCACGGGTGCGCTCGCCGACACCGGCGAACACGGACACACCACCGAAGTTGCGGGCGATACGGGTGATCATCTCCTGGATCAGCACGGTCTTGCCGACACCGGCACCACCGAACAGACCGATCTTGCCACCGCGCACGTACGGGGTGAGCAGGTCGATGACCTTGATGCCCGTGACCATCATCTCGGTCTTGGACTCGAGCTGGTCGAACGCCGGCGGCTTGCGGTGGATCGGCCAGCGCTCGGTGACGTTGAGCTCCGCGGTCGGCACGTCCAGGGACTCGCCCAGGGTGTTGAACACGTGGCCCTTGACGATGTCGCCGACGGGCACGCTGATGGGCTCGCCGGTGTCGCGCACCTCGGCGCCGCGGACGAGGCCGTCCTGCGGGGCCAGCGAGATGGCCCGCACCAGGTTGTCACCCAGGTGCTGGGCGACCTCCAGGGTGATGGTCTTGGTCTCGCCGCCGACGGTCACGTCGGTGTGCAGGGCGTTGTAGATGGAAGGGATCGAGCCGACGGGGAACTCCACGTCGACCACCGGGCCGGTGACCCGGGCGATCCGACCGGTGGCGGTGCCAGCCCCGGCCGTCTCTTCAACAGTCGCAGTCACTTTTCTTACTCACTTCCCGCGCTTGCAGCAGAGAGCGCGTCGGCACCGCCGACAATCTCACTGATCTCGTTGGTGATCTCGGCCTGACGCGCCTGGTTGGCCAGGCGGGTCAGGGTCTTGGCGAGTTCCTCGGCGTTGTCCGTGGCGGCCTTCATGGCCGCACGGCGCGACGCCTGCTGGGAGGCGGCGGATTCCAAGAGGGCGAAGTAGATGCGGTTGGTCACGTACTGCGGGAGCAGCCGGTCCAGCGCTTCCTCGGCGGAGGGCTCGAACTCGTACAGCGGCAGGGCCTGCCCGCCGTGCGAGGCTGCGAGTTCCGCCTCGTCGACCTCTTCCACCTCCAGCGGCAGCGCCCGCGTGGCGGTCGCGCGCTGGGTCAGCATCGACACGAACTCGGTCGAGACCACGTGGATCTCGTCGACCCCGCCCTCGGAGGTGTCCTTGGCGAACCTCTCCATGAGGGCGGTGCCGATCTCCTGGGCGTGCGCGTAGGTCGGACGCTCGGTGATGCCCTCCCACTGGTCCTCGACCTTGCGGCCGCGGAACTTGTAGAAGCCCGTACCCTTGCGGCCCACCATGTAGGTGACGACCTCCTTGCCCTGCTCCTGGAGGAGCTTGGCGAGGGAGTCCGCCTCCTTGAGGACGTTGGACGAGAAGGCGCCGGCCAGACCCTTGTCGCTGGTGATGACCAGGACGGCGGCCCGGGTGGGGTTCTCGGCCTCGGTCAGCAGCGGGTGGTCGGACACCCGGCTCGCCAGGGCGGAGACAGCTCTGGTGATCTCCCGCGCGTAGGGTCCGGCAGCCTCAGCGGCACGCTGCGCCTTGGTGATGCGCGTCGTGGCGATGAGCTCCATCGCACGGGTGATCTTCGCTGTCGCCTTGGTGGAGCGGATCCTCCGGCGATAGACGCGAAGCTGTGCACCCATGGGTTACTTCCCGCCCTTGGCGACCTTGATGGTCTCCTGGCCGACGTTCTCCTCTTCGAGCGCCTCGGCCTCGGCCTCGGTGCCCAGGAGGGTGCCCGCGGAGGTCTGGAAGCCCTGCTTGAACTTGTCGAGCGCGCCCTCCAGGGCCTGCTCGGTCTCGTCGCCGAACTTCCCGCTCTCGCGGATGACATCGAGGATGCTGGAGTGCTCGCGGTCGAGGAAGTCCAGGAAGTCGTCCTCGAAGCGGCGCACGTCCTCGACGGGGACGTCGTCGATGCGGCCGGTGGTGCCCATCCAGATGGAGACGACCTGCTTCTCCATCGCGAACGGGGAGTACTGGCCCTGCTTGAGCAGCTCCATCAGGCGGGCGCCGCGCGCCAGCTGCTGCTTGGAGACCGCGTCCAGGTCGGAGCTGAAGGCCGAGAAGGCTTCGAGCTCGCGGTACTGGGCCAGGCCCAGCCGGAGGGTACCGGAGACGTTCTTCATCGCCTTGGTCTGGGCCGCGCCACCGACACGGGAGACCGAGATACCGACGTCGATGGCCGGACGCTGACCCTGGTTGAACAGGTCGGAGTCCAGGAAGACCTGGCCGTCGGTGATGGAGATGACGTTGGTCGGGATGTACGCCGAGACGTCGCCCGCCTTGGTCTCGATGATCGGCAGCGCCGTCAGCGAGCCCTTGCCCAGCTCGTCGGAGAGCTTGGCGCAGCGCTCCAGGAGGCGGGAGTGCAGGTAGAAGACGTCACCCGGGTAGGCCTCGCGGCCCGGCGGGCGGCGCAGCAGCAGGGAGACGGCGCGGTAGGCCTCGGCCTGCTTGGTGAGGTCGTCGAAGACGATGAGGACGTGCTTGCCCTCGTACATCCAGTGCTGGCCCAGGGCCGAACCGGTGTAGGGGGCCAGGTACTTGAAGCCCGCGGCGTCGGAGGCGGGGGCGGCGACGATGGTGGTGTACTCCATCGCGCCGGCCTCCTCCAGGGCGCCGCGCACGCTGGCGATGGTCGAGCCCTTCTGGCCGACCGCGACGTAGATGCAGCGCACCTGCTTGTCGGGGTCGCCGGACTCCCAGTTCGCCTTCTGGTTGATGATCGCGTCGACGCAGACCGCGGTCTTGCCGGTCTGCCGGTCGCCGATGACCAGCTGGCGCTGGCCGCGGCCGATCGGGGTCATCGAGTCGATGGCCTTGATACCGGTCTGCAGCGGCTCGTGGACGGGCTTGCGCTCCATCACGGTCGCGGCCTGCAGCTCCAGCTCGCGGCGCTCGGTGGTCTCGATCTCGCCCTTGCCGTCGATGGGGGCGCCCAGGGGGTCCACCACGCGGCCGAGGAAGTTGTCACCCACCGGCACGGAGAGGAGCTGTCCGGTGCGGCGCACCTTCTGGCCCTCTTCGATGCCGGTGAAGTCGCCCAGCACAACGGCACCGATCTCGCCGATCTCGAGGTTCTGGGCCAGGCCCAGGGTTCCGTCCTCGAACTTCAGCAGCTCGTTCGCCATCGCCGAGGGGAGGCCACTGACGCGGGCGATGCCGTCACCGGAGTAGGTGACGGTACCGACCTCTTCCGCGCGGGTGGCCTCAGGCTCGTACGACTGGACGAAGCGCTGCAGCGCGTCCCGGATCTCGTCCGGCCGGATCGTCAGCTCCGCCATCTCTACGTTGTCCTTGCTCTCAAGTGGCGCCTGACCGGCGCCGTGCGTACTTGCCTTGCGTTTTTTCAGCCGGCCAGACGGCGCTGGGCCTCGGCGATACGCCCGGCGATGGTCCCGTCGATGACCTCGTCACCCACCTGGATGGAAAGCCCACCCACGATCTCGGGGGCGACCTCGGTGTTCAGGTGGATGTCGCGGCCGTAGACGCGCGTGAGCGCGGCCCCCAGCCGGGACTGCTGGTCCTCGCTCAGGGCGACGGCGCTGCGGACGACCGCGACGTAGCGCTTGGCGCGCTCGGCGACGATCTGCCCGTAGTTGTCCAGCGCCTGTTCCAGGGTACGTCCCCGGGGCCGGGTGACGGCTTCGCCGACCAGGGTCAGCGTCGCGGGGTCCACCTTGCCCGAGATCAGGCCCTCCACCAGGGAGAGCTTGTGCTCGGGGCCGACACCGTCACGGGTGAGGGCATCGCGCAGCTGCGGCTGGGAGGCGACGATCCGCTCGAAGCGGAACAGCTCGTCCTCCAGGCCGTCCAGGGCCGCGGCGCTGCGGAGCGAGGAGATGGTGGCGTAGACCGCCATCCGCTCCACGGCGTCCACGAGGTCGCGCGCGCTCGACCACTTGGCCGAGACGACGTCGCCGGCCACGAGGACCGCCGACGGCGAGACCTTGGACTCCAGCAACTGCCCGATGAGGGCGGTCTTGGCCTCCGCCGGGTTCGCCTGGTCGGCGAGCCAGCGGCGCAGCGAGTGCTCGTCGGTGAGCAGGGCGACGACCTGGAACAGCTCGCCGCCCAGCGCGACGCCACCGGTGGCGCCGGCCGACGCCAGGACGTTCTCGTCCAGGCGCCGGGTCACCTCGGTCAGCGACGTACGGCTGATACCACGCATCAGCGCACCTCGGCTTGCTGCTTGCCCTCGCTCTGCTCCAGC
>NZ_JBJJBV010000393.1:0-4745 GCF_045446735.1 Nocardiopsis protaetiae | reverse complement strand
CGATCGGGTGGGTGGAGGGCAGCTGGTCCTGGCGCAGCGCCCAGGCCTTCTCCACGTTCGCGAACGTGGTCCAGGCGTCCGTCCACTTGGTGGCGTTGGCCTGGCAGTACACGCTGGCGTAGGTGGCGAAGGACTCGTTCAGCCACAGGTCGTCCCACCAGCGCATGGTGACCAGGTCGCCGAACCACATGTGCGCCATCTCGTGCAGGATCGTCTCGGCGCGCCGCTCGTAGCGGGCGTCGGTCACCCGGGAGCGGAAGACGTAGTCCTCCAGGAAGGTGACGGCGCCCGCGTTCTCCATGGCGCCCGCGTTGAACTCCGGCACGAACAGTTGGTCGTACTTGCCGAAGGCGTACCGGACCCCGAACAGGTCGTGGAAGAAGTCGAAGCCCTGCCTGGTGACCTCGAACAGGGCGTCGGAGTCCAGGTGCTCGGCCAGCGACGCCCGGCAGAACAGGCCCAGGTCGATGCCGTCGTGGCTGTCGCGCACCTCGTGGTACGGGCCCGCGACCAGCGCCGTGATGTAGGTGGACATGCGCTCGGTGGCGGGGAAGTGCCAGCGCACCCGCTCCTCGCCCGCGGCCTCGCGCGCCACGTCGGGCGCGCTGTTGGACACCACGGTCCACGACGGCGGCGCGAACACGGTCAGCTCGAACGTCGCCTTCAGGTCCGGCTGGTCGAAGCACGCGAACATGCGGTGCGCGTCGGCGGTCTCGAACTGGGTGTACAGGTACACCGAGTCGTCCACCGGGTCCACGAACCGGTGCAGGCCCTCACCGGTGCGCATGTAGGCGGCGTCGGCCACCACGGTCAGCTCGTTGTCGGCGGCCACCTCCGGCAGCGTCAGGCGCTCGCCGTCGAACAGCTCGGCCGGGTCCAGCTCCGCCCCGTTCAGCGTCGCCGACAGCACCCGGGGCGCCGCCAGCTCCACGAACGTCCGCGCCCCGGGCTCCGAAGAGGAGAAGCGGACCACGGTGGTGGATCGGAAGGTCTCGTCACCGGTGGTGAGGTCGAGTGCCACCTCGTAGGAGTCGACGCTCAGAATGCGCGCCCGCTCCCGAGCCTCGTCCCGGGTCAGGTTCCCTGCCACGCCACGCTCCCTCCACGGCCGCCGTCGTCGCCGGCCGGATCGCTGCACCGGGTGCGACGGCCCGGACCGGGGGGAACACCTCGGGGCGGAGCGTCGTCGGGGCCGGTGGATCGGTTGTCGATTCGGCTCCGATCCTGCCACGCACCGGGGCGGAATGCGCAACCGAAATCGAAGGTTGTAGCGCTACGTCGACCCCCGCGGGGCGCCGCCCCGACTCTCTTGCGAGGAGCACTCCATGACGCAGACCACCACGGACGCGGGCGAGCAGGACATCGCCTACGCCGACATGTGGTTCGATCCGGCCTGCCCCTGGGCCTGGATCACCTCCCGCTGGCTGCTGGAGGTGGAGAAGGTCCGCCCGGTGCGGGTGCGCTGGCACGTGATGAGCCTGAGCGTCCTCAACGAGGGGCGCGACCTGCCCCAGGAGTACCGGGACCTGCTGGACAAGTCCTGGGCCGCGGTGCGCGTGTGCGTCGCCGCCGAGCAGCGCTTCGGCCCCGAGGTCCTGGGCGCCCTCTACACCGCCCTGGGCACCCGGTTCCACAACAACGCCGAGCCCCGCACCGAGGAGACGATCCGCGCCGCCCTGGCCGACGCGGGCCTGCCCGAGGACCTGGCGGAGGCCGGCGGGTCCACCGGGTACGACGAGGCCCTGCGCGCCTCCCACGCCGAGGCCATGAAGCTGGTCGGCGAGGACGTGGGCACCCCCGTCGTCCAGGTCGAGGGCGTCGCGTTCTTCGGCCCGGTCATCACCCCCACCCCGCGCGGGGAGGAGGCCGGGAAGCTCTGGGACGGCGTCCGCCTGGTCGCCGGGACCGAGGGCTTCTTCGAGCTCAAGCGCACCCGCACCCGCGGCCCCGTCTTCGACTGACCGGCCGCGAGGCGCCGGCGGGGTCCTGGAGGCCCGGAGGAGACGTCTTCGAGGAAAGGCCTGTGGCCGAAGGCCGTCCGTTGGGGACCTTCTGATTCTTGACGGGTGGGCGGAGCGGAGGGCCGAAGAAGCACAGCGCGGCGCGCCGGGTCTCGGGTACGGGGTCCGGCGCCCGCGGGTGCACACTGGAGGGGGCCGCTGCGGCGGCCGTCCACGACGATGAAAGGACCGGCCGTGCCCGGACCCGACGACGACCGCAGGGTCGAGTTCCTCGACGACCTCGACGTCCTGCCCGACACCACCTCCGACGAGGGCGCGCTGGGCTGGGGCGACGACGCCTCAGACGACTCCACCGCCCGCCTGATCGCCGAGCGCCCCCCGCACTGGGACTGACGGACCCGGACCGGGCCCGGCCGCCATCGGTGGATCGACCGGTCGGACACCGCCCACTGGCCGACCGAATCCGGTTCTGCGACAGTGGGGGCATGCGATCCCTCTACATCGACGGCGCCTGGCGCGACTCCGCCTCCGACGAGGCCCTGGACGTGATCGACCCGGCGACCGAGCAGGTCATCGACACCGTGCCGGCCGGAGACCCCAAGGACGTCGACGCCGCGGTGGCGGCCGCCGCGGCGGCCCTCCCGGCCTGGTCGGCCTTGGCCCCGGGCCGCCGCGTCACCCACCTGGCCCACGCGCTGGACCTCTTCAACGAGCGCATCGACGCCATCGCCGCCGTGCTCACCCGGGACATGGGCGCGCCGGCGAAGTTCGCCCGCACCGTGCAGGCGGGCCTGCCCGCCCTCATGTTCCGCACCTACATCGACCTGGTCGAGGAGACCGGCGAGCGCTACTTCGAGGGCGAGGAGCTGGGCAACTCGCTCATCGTCCGCGAGCCGGTCGGCGTGGTCGGCGCCATCACCCCGTGGAACTACCCGCTGCACCAGATCGTGCTCAAGGTCGTGCCCGCCCTGCTCGCGGGCAACACGGTCGTCCTCAAGCCCAGCGAGGTGGCCCCGCTGAGCGCCTACGCCCTGGCCGAGGTGTTCCACGACGCGGGCCTGCCCGCGGGCGTGTTCAACCTGGTCTCGGGCACCGGGCCGGTCGTCGGCGAGGCCATCGCCGCCCACCCGGGGGTCGACATGGTCTCGTTCACCGGCTCCACCCGGGCGGGCGTGCGCGTCTCCCAGGTGGCCGCCGAGACCGTCAAGCGGGTCGCCCTGGAGCTGGGCGGCAAGTCGCCCAACGTGATCCTGCCCGACGCCGACCTCACCGCCGCCGTCAAGCGCGGCGTCGCCGACGTCATGCGCAACACCGGCCAGAGCTGCAACGCCCTCACCCGCATGCTCGTCCACCGGGACTCCTACGAGGAGGCCGTCGCCCTGGCCGCGCAGGCCGCCGCCAAGTACGTCCCCGGCGACCCCGGGGACGAGTCCACCCGGCTGGGGCCGCTGGTCTCCGCGGCCCAGCTGGACAAGGTCCGCGCCTACATCGAACTCGGTGTCCGGGAGGGCGCCCGCCTGGTCACCGGCGGCGCCGAGCCCGTCGACGGCCCCGGCTACCACGTCCGCCCCACGGTCTTCGCCGACGTGCGCAACGACATGCGCATCGCCCAGGAGGAGATCTTCGGCCCGGTCCTGGCCCTCATCCCCTACGACACCGAGGAGGAGGCCGTGGCCATCGCCAACGACACCGTCTACGGCCTCAGCGCCGCGGTGTGGTCGGGAGACCCCGAGCGCGGTCTGGCGGTCGCCCGCCGCCTGCGCGCCGGGCAGGTGGAGCTCAACGGCGGCGCGCTCAACCCGCGCGCGCCCTTCGGCGGCTACAAGCGCTCCGGCAACGGACGCGAGTGGGGGCTGCCGGGCCTGGAGGAGTTCTGCGAGGTCAAGGCCGTACAGATGTGACCGCCGGGTGTGGCCGGTCTCACGGCCCGGAACGGTTCATACCAGGAATCGGCCCCGGTGAGAATCGCGTTGTGGGGTGTGGAAAAATTCCGACTGGATCCCCTGGTCGAACCCAATCGAGGTGTGAGTTGAGCAACAAGCCCGCGGTCTCCAAGGCAGGACCCCTCGGCAAGGACGTCAAGATGATCGTGATCAGCAACGTGATCGCCATCGCCTCCATGGCCCTCTTCGCCGTGCTGGGTCTGACCGTCGCGGCCGCCGCAGGCGCCGCCTGACCCTCGGTCACCGACGTGTCCGACGCCCCGCCCGTCCCCTCGACGGGCGGGGCGTCGTGCGTCCCGACCCCGGCGACCTGCGACACTGTGTCCGTGCGTGTTTACCTTGGATCAGATCATGCGGGCTATGAGCTCAAAGAACACCTCGTCTCCTGGCTGAAGGAGCGCGGTCACGAGGTCGTCGACGCCGGACCGTTCGTCTACGACGCGGTCGACGACTACCCGCCCTTCGTCCTGCGCGCCGCGCAGGGCGTCGCCGCCGACCCCGGTGCGCTGGGCGTCGTCATCGGCGGCTCGGGCAACGGCGAGCAGATCGCCGCGAACAAGGTCGCGGGCGTGCGCGCCGCGCTGGCCTGGAGCGAGGACACCGCCCGGCTGGCCCGCGAGCACAACGACGCCAACGTGCTCGGCATCGGCGGCCGGATGCACACCCTGGAGGAGGCCACGCGCTTCGTCGAGGTGTTCCTGGAGACGCCCTACAGCGACGAGGACCGGCACACCCGCCGCATCGCGATGCTGACCGCCTACGAGGAGACCGGCGAGCTCCCGCCCCTGCCGTAGCCCCCCGCCGGGAAGCCCCTCCCGGCGCGTCCGGGAACCGTGCGCCC
>NZ_JBJJBV010000392.1:0-4996 GCF_045446735.1 Nocardiopsis protaetiae | reverse complement strand
TCCCGCTGCGCGGCGAGCGTGTTGTCCGCCTTGCCCTTGTCCTCCGCCGGACGCCTGTCGTGTTTGGCGGTTCCGGATACGAACATGTCGCCCTGGACAGTGTTGTGCACCAGAAGCCAGGTCTTGAAGGGATCAACCTTTTTGCGCTTCCCTTTGAACTGACTACATTCGAACAGGCTCTCCCACTGAGAGAACGGGTCCTTGTCTTCGGGCTCATCGTCGGGTGCGCCTGTCGTTACCGCCATGGGGGTCCCCTGCTGCCGCTGGAGCTGTACCGGTGAGCTTCAGGGTAGTCCCGGTTACGGACCAGACGGCCCGACATGCGCGCACGGCGGAGGGGTGTGCCATCTCGGCACACCCCTCCGTGTCGTTACTGGGCTGCTACGCGCCCTGTACCTTGCGCCTCCGCTTCCGCAGACGCGCGCACTCACGGCACGCCCGGTGACCACGGCCGTCTATCCGGGTGTTCTCGGGCGTGTACTCATGTCCGGCTGGGCAGTGCGTCTTGCGCGCGTTGGCGTGAGTGCCGTGCTCGATGGAGTCGCGCATGTTCTCGGCAGCCGTGCCCCACCTGAGGTTGTCCAGTCGGCAGTTCATACGGTCCCCGTCCAGGTGCCGACAGACCATGCCGTCCGGGCGGGGACCAACGAAGGTCTCCAGCACGACACGATGAAGCAACCGCAGCTTCGGCCCCGTCCAGAAGGCCAGGTACCTGTCTTGGTGCGGCTGGGGCTTGATCACCTGCCCCCGGCTGACCGAGGTCCACGACCGGACCCGACCAAGGTTCGACACCTCGTACACGCCGTCAGTCCCAGCGATCGGCCGCCACTCCTCCCCCGGCAGCGTCGGGTCCGGCTCAGGCTGCTCTTGTCCGGTGAGATCGTCCATCGAGCAGCCCAGCGCCCGTGCGAAGCGCCCGAGGGTGGCCACCCGGGGCACCTTCTCGCCGCGCTCGTACGCGCTGACGGTGGCCCTGTTGTCGCGCGTCCCGTACACCGCTTCGGACAGGTCGCGCTGCGTCATGCCGCGCTCCAGCCTGATCCGGCGCAGGCTCGCGGGGTTGAACATCGGCAGTCCTCCTTTTTCCGGGGGAGCCGAGCAGCGCCCCCGGAAAAAGCGGACCACGCGCCGAACTCGCGCATAACCCCAGGTAAGAAGCCTTTTTCAGGCTGTTACGCCACGTCCAGCACGAACGGCACGGCACCCTGCGAGCCAAAAGCCGGAATCAGAGCGGGTGGTGTTTCTACAGGACTCGGGACGGCCATGAGCACCCGGTGCAGTTCGGCGGCGTGCGCGGCGGTGTTGAGCGCCCCGCTGCGCCGCCCGGCCTCCACCACCACCGTGCCGGGGGTGAGCGCGGCGATGAGACGGTTGCGCACCAGGAAGTCCTTGGCCATGGGCTTGAGGCCGACGGGGCGCTCGCTCACCAGCACCCCGGTGCGGGCGATGTCGGTGAACATCCCCGCGTGCCCGCGCGGGTAGTCCACGTCCGGCCCGCAGGCGAGCACGACCACGGTGGACCCCGCCGCGTGGGCGGCCCGGTGCGCGGCGCCGTCGATGCCGTACGCCCCGCCGGACACCACCACGACGGAGCGCTCGGCCAGGTCGTAGGCGAGTTCGGCGGCGATGTGCTCGCCGTAGGAGGTGGACGCCCGTGATCCGACGATCGCCACCGAGCGCAGGCACAGGTTGCGCAGGTCGCCGCGGCCGCGCACCCACAGCCCGTGGGAGCGGCGGCCGCCGGGCGCGTCCAGCGCGTCCAGGCGGCCGGGCCACTCGGGGTCCCCGGGCGCCACGAACCTGACCCCGGCCGCCGCCGAGGCGGCCAGCAGCGCGTCGACGTCCACGCGGGCGGCCTGCGCGTGCCAGTTCCGCCAGCGCCGCGCCACCCGCTCCCGGTCCACGACGGCCTCCCCGTCCTCGGGCACGGTCGGCGGCGGCGCCCCGGCCACCAGGTCCGCCCACACCCGCGCCGCCCCGTGCCCGCCGAGCACCGCCCCCAGCCACGGGTCCCCGGGCGGCGCCACCGTCGTCAGCGCCGCCAGGGCCCGCACCTCGTCCTCGTCCACCGCATCCCTCCTCACCTCGCCCGCCCCGCGGGCACCACCGCGACCCACCGCAGGCCACGGCCCCATCACCGCTCACCGGTGCACCACCGACACGCACACTCCGCCGAACCCACCGGTCGGCACCCCGGCCGCCGCACCACGTGACGCCGACCGCTCTCCGCCGCACCACCCGGCCCGGCGGCCCTACCGACCACGGCCCGATACCGGCGGCCCGGTCGGCCACGGCCGCCCCAGCGCGGACCGGGCCCGGGCCACAGCCCGGGGCCACCGGCGCCCGGACGCGAAGGGGCACACCGGCCGCGGCAAAGACCCACGCGTCTCAAAGGCCCCGGGGCCGCTCCCCTCACCCGCCCACGGCCACCGGCGGCGCGCGCCCGAGCGGAAACGCACGCGCGGGCGCGGTCGGGGACCGAACTCCGCACGCGGACCGGGACGGGAACGCGGACGGCGGCGACCGGCACCCGTCCCGGGGTCACCAGGCGCGGCCGGACCAGAGTGCGAAGGCATAGGCCACCTCCTCCTCGCCGGGGCGGTCGCGGTCCGCCAGGTCGGCCAGGGTCCAGGCGACGCGCAGGGTGCGGTCCACCCCGCGGGCGCTGATCCGGCCCTGGTCCATGGCCACGCCGAGGATCCGCAGCGCGCCGGGCTCCACCGGGAAGTCGCGGCGCAGGTGGGCGCCGGGCACCTGGGCGTTGGTGGTCCACGGGGTCTGCTCCAGGCGGGCGGCCGCCCGCTGCCGGGCCGCGAGCACCCGGGCGCCCACCACCGCCGAGGACTCGGCGAAGGCCCGGTCGGCGAGCAGCTCGGCCCGGCCGACCTGGGGCAGCTCGACCTTGAGGTCGATCCGGTCCAGCAGCGGCCCGGAGATCCGGGAGAAGTACCGGCGCCGCTCCCCCGCCGGGCAGTCGCACAGGGCCCCCGGCTTGGCGCAGGGGCAGGGGTTGGCCGCCATCACCAGCTGGAACCTGGCCGGGAACGCGACGGTGGAGGAGGCGCGGGCCAGCACCACCTCGCCGCGCTCCAGCGGCTCGCGCAGCGAGTCCAGCACGCCGCGGCCGAACTGCGGCGCCTCGTCCACGAAGAGCACCCCGCGGTGCGCCTTGGACACCCAGCCCGGGGCGGGGTGCCCGCTGCCGCCGCCGATGATGGACGAACGCGTGGACGTGTGGTGCGGCGCCGCGAACGGCGGCACCGTGACCAGCGGGGACCCGGCGGGCAGCAGTCCGGCGACCGAGTGGATGGCGGTGGCCTCCAGCGCCGCCGCCGGGTCCAGCCGGGGCAGCACCGTGGGCAGCCGCTCGGCCAGCAGGCTCTTGCCGGTCCCGGGCGGGCCGAGCATCATCAGGTTGTGCCCGCCCGCCGCGGCGATCTCCACCGCCCGCCGGGCCACCGGCTGGCCCAGCACGTCGGCCAGGTCCGGCTCGGTGTCGGCGGGGCGGCGCGGCTGCGGCACCGGGTCGGGCGGCCGCGCGTCGGGGAGCAGTCCGTCCCGCGCCCAGCGGCACAGCTCCTCCAGGGAGTCGACCGCGACCACCTCGACGTCGGGGACCAGCGCCGCCTCGGCGGCGTTGCCGTGGGCGACGACGAACCGGTCGTGCCCCCTCTCCCGGGCGGCGATGACCGCGGGCAGCACCCCGCGCACCGGGCGGGTCCGGCCGTCCAGCCCGAGTTCGGCGATGAGGACCGAACCCGCCAGCGGGTCCGGCGGCACCGCCCCCTCGGCCGCCAGGATGGCGGCGGCGATGGCGAGGTCGAACAGGCTCCCCGCCTTGGGCAGGCTGGCCGGGGACAGGCTGATGGTGATCTGGCCGCTGGGCCAGGCCTCGCCGCTGTTGGCCAGGGCCGCGCGAATGCGGTCGCGGGCCTCGCGCAGCGCCGCGTCGGGCAGGCCCACCAGGGTGACGCCGGGGTCGCCGCCGCCCAGGTGCACCTCGATCTCGACGACGTGCCCCTCCACCCCCAGCAGCGCCACGCAGTGGGTCCGAGCGAGCGTGATCATCGCCCCTCCCCGGGGAGGACCGCCGGGCCGCGGCCCCGCGCCCCCGCGGAACACCCGGCCGCCCCGCCCTGTTCGCCGGGGGGCGCCGCCCGAGCCGGTCCGTGCGGGGTACGGCCGCAAGGCGGAGGGTCACCGGGCCGGGCACCGCCCTGCGCGGGCCGGTGCGGTCCGTGTTCGGCGGGCCCGCCCCGGCCACGAGTCTTCGGGGGACGACCGCGCGGCGGTGCGCCGCCGGAGCCGGACCGCGGCCAGGACACCCATCGGCCGCGCGACGGCACGCCGTCGGGGACCGCCCGCGGCGCGGAGACCTCTCGGCCGTGAGAGGGCGTACGGCCGGGGACCGGCCGCGGCGGGGACCCGCCCCGGCTAGGGGAGGGCGGGGGCCTCCACGGGGCGCGCGGCCCGGTGCGGCCGTGGCGCGGCGGGGGTGCGTGGCGGGTCGGGGCCCGCCGGGGGGTCATGACAGGCCCCGTTCGTGGGAGACGTACACGCGGCCGTCGGTGAGCAGGACGCCCAGGCCGTCGATGCGCAGGGGGCGCCCGGGCACCCGGCGGGCATGGGCCCAGGCCCGGCCCAGGCGGCGCAGCCGTCTGCGCTTGCTCCACCCGATGGCCTCCACCGGGTGCCCGTGCCGCAGCCGGGTGCGGGTCTTGACCTCGGCGACGACCAGTACGGGGCCGTCCCGGGCCACGATGTCGATCTCCCCCGCGGGGCACCGCCAGTTGCGGTCCACCACACGTATCCCGGATCGTTCCAGGAACGCGGCGGCCAGGTCCTCTCCCAGACCGCCCAGGTCCCTGCGGTACGCGGCGTACACGTCCACGTCGACCACCTCCCATTACCACGGTCGGTGATCGGGCGGCGCCCCGCCAGGGTCGATTTTTTTCTGTGGATAACCGTGCTCGGGGGCGCGGCGGGCGCCCCCGGC
>NZ_JBJJBV010000391.1:0-4783 GCF_045446735.1 Nocardiopsis protaetiae | reverse complement strand
CCACTTCCGGTCCTCCATGTGTCGGAGACCACCGGTGCGGGCACGGCCGGACCCCCGGCCCTGTAAGGGCCGGGGGTCCGTGTTCGTGATCGCCGCCCGACGGGCGGGCCCCCGTCAGGTGGGCCGCCACGGGGTGCCGGTGTTGTCGTTGATGTCCTCGGCGGCGACCTGCCGGAGCTGGCGCGACAGATCCGACAGCGCCCGGGAGACGGCGAGCTCCTCACCGATCTCGGGGACGTCCAGATCCATCGGGTGCTTGCGTGCCATCCCGTGACCGCGCAGCGCCGTACCGTCGTCGGCGACCATGCCCACCTCAGCCCAGGTGCGGGCGGCCTCACCCTCGTTCTCCTCCGAGATCACCACATCGACGTTCCAGCGCTTGGTCGTGTGCATCTGCGCCCCCTCCGTGCTCGTCCCGGCCCCCGCACCGGGTGGGTGTTCTATGTGCGCGTCCGGCCCGGGGTAGACCAGGGCGTCGTGCCCCTGTTCGGCGTCGAGCCAGTGCACCTGGTACGGGGGTCCCCCGCCGCTGCCCCGGATGCCGGTGACGATGCCGGTCCGCCGGTGCGCATCCGCGCGCTGGCTCTCGATGACCAGACGATCTCCTACCTGTGCTCGCATGGGTTCCCCCGCCATCACTCGGATAACTCCATCTTCGGCACCCTTGGCCGGGTCGTGTCCGGGCTTGGCGCGTCGTTTCCCGCAGCATGCGAGGTTTTTGCCGGGCGTGGGACACACGCCGGGACTGGTAGCGTCACGGCGTGGCCCAGCACTACTTCGACTCCGACCCCGGCGCGGCGAGCCGCCCCTCCACCGCGGACCTGGTCCTGCCCGACCTGCACCTGCGCCTGCACACCGACCGCGGCGTCTTCTCCCCCGACAAGGTGGACCTGGGCACCCGGGTGCTCCTGGAGTCGGTCCCCGCCCCGCCCCCGCAGGGGCGGCTGCTGGACGTGGGCTGCGGCTACGGGCCGATCGCGCTCACCCTGGCCTCCCGCGCCCCCGGCGCCCGCGTCCTGGGCGTGGACGTGAACTCCCGCGCGGTGGGCCTGGCCCGCCGCAACGCCGCCGAGCACGGCCTGGGCAACGCCCGCTTCGCGGTCATCACCCCCCAGGGCGAGCCCGCCGAACAGGACACGCCCGACGCGCCCGGCGCCACCGACCTGGCCGGGCCCTTCGACGCGATCTGGTCCAACCCGCCGATCCGGGTGGGCAAGGAGATCCTGCACACCCTGCTGCGCGTGTGGCTGGGACGGCTCACCGACCAGGGCGTCGCCCACCTGGTCGTCCAGCGCCACCTGGGCGCCGACTCCCTCCACACATGGCTCCGGGCGCAGGGGTTCCCGACCGAGCGCGCCGCCTCCCGCGCGGGCTTCCGCGTCCTGGCCGTCCGCAAAGGCGACACCGGCACCGGTTGAGACACGTGTGCCCCGGTGTGTCCGGGCACACGTGCGCGTCCGGGTCCCGCCCGGTAACCTGGTGCGCACACCCGGTCCCGGGTGACCATCCACGCACCGCCGAGGAACACACCGCAGTTGAGCACGCAGTTGCGCCCCACCGACGTCAAACGCCTGAACCGCCAGTGGCGCAGGAGCACCCAGGGGCGCCTGGCCCTGATCGTCGAATCGGTCACCCAGCCCTACAACCTGGGCTCGATCCTGCGCACCTGCGCGACCCTGGGCGTGGACCGCCTCTGGCTCACCGGCAACAGCGCCGACCCGCTGGACCCCAAGGTCGGCAAGACCGCCCTGGGCACCGCCGCCAAGGTCGACCACGTCCGGGTGGGCTCCACCGCCGAGGCGCTGGCCGCCGCCCGCGGCGACGGCTACAAGGTGGTCGCCCTCGAACTGGCCTCCGGGGCCGTGCCGCTGCACGCCGCCCCCCTGGACGACGACGTGTGCCTGGCCGTCGGCGCCGAGGACCACGGCTGCTCCCCCGCCCTGCTGGCGGGCGCGGACGCCATCACCTACATCCCCCAGATCGGGCGGGTGGGATCGCTGAACGTGGCCGTGGCCACCGCGATCGCCCTCGCCGAGGCCCGCCGTCGCGAGTGGGCCTCCCTCGGTGGTGAGCCCGACGCTCCGATCGGGAACTGATCAGGTGGCGGGAACTTTCCCCCGCCGTCCTTCGTCCTTGATCGCGTAGCAGGTCTCCCACCTGTCACAGCCGTACCATCTACGGCGTCAATCCTGAGCGCACAGCGCAGAGAGAGGAAAAGTGGACCCGTCCCGAAGTACCGGCAGCATCCCCCAGGGATGCTGTGGCCCCGAAACAGACGAGCCTCCTTCTCCCGGGGGCACGCGCCCTCGTAGAACCGTTCCCGGTCGCGCCGGGAACACTGCCCAGGCGGTGCGTGCCCGATGATGAGCACCGTTCTCAGTATCGGCCTGGGGATCCTGGTGGTCTTCCTGATCACCGTGGCGACGGGATACTTCGTCGCCCAGGAATTCGGCTACATGGCCGTGGACCGCTCCCGCCTGCGGGCGCGGGCCTCGGCGGGTGACGCCGGCGCCAAACGGGCGCTGGGCATCACCAACCGCACCTCGTTCATGCTCTCCGGTGCCCAGCTGGGCATCACCGTCACCGCCCTGCTCGTCGGCTACGTCGCCGAGCCGCTGATCGGCGAGGGCATCGGCGAACTCCTCGGCGGCGTCGGGGTGCCCACGGGCGCCGGCGTCGCGATCGGCACCGTGCTGGCCCTGCTGTTCTCGACCGTCGTCCAGATGGTCTTCGGCGAGCTCTTCCCCAAGAACCTGGCCATCGCCCGACCCGAACCGGTCGCCCGCGCCCTGGCCCTGTCCACGGGGATCTACCTCAAGGTCTTCGGCCCGGTCATCTGGCTGTTCGACCAGGCCGCGATCCTGATCCTGAAACTGGTCCGGATCGAGCCGGTGGAGGACGTCCAGCACGCGGCGACCCCGCGCGACCTGGAGAGCATCATCGCCGAGTCCAAGGAGAGCGGCGACCTGCCCGCGGAGCTGTCCACCCTGCTGGACCGCACCCTGGACTTCCACGAGAGCACCGCCGGGCACGCGATGATCCCGCGCCCGGAGGTCAGCACCGTGGAGGAGGGCGACCCGGTCAGCCGCGTCGTCGAGCTCATGGCCTCCGACCACTCCCGCTTCCCGGTCCTGGGCGACGGCGTCGACGACATCGTCGGCGTCATCTGCCTGCGCGACGTGCTCGCGCTGGGCGACCGCGACCTGGAGCACGTCAAGGTCAGCGAGGTGGCCCGCCCCACCGTCATGGTGCCGGCGTCGCTGCCGCTGCCGGGCGTCCTGGACCAGCTGCGCGAGGCGGGCGAGGAGTTCGCCTGCGTGGTGGACGAGTACGGCGGCCTGGCCGGCGTCATCACCACCGAGGACCTGGCCGAGGAGCTGGTCGGCGAGATCGCCGACGAGCACACCCCGGAGGAGGAGGCCCCCGCCCACCTGGACGCCGAGGGCTCCTACCTGGTCCCGGGCGGCCTGCACATCGACGAGGTGGAACGGCTGATCGAGCACGACCTGCCCGAGGGCGACTACGAGACCCTGGGCGGCCTGGTCATCCACGAGCTGCACCGGCTGCCGGAGGTCGGCGACAGCGTGCTGCTGGCGCTGCCCCGTCCGGCCAGCGCCCACGACGACGACCCCGACATGGCCCTGACCCTGCGGGTGTCCTCCGTCCAGCGGCACGTGCCGCACACGGTGGAGGTCCGGCTGCACGAGGCCGGCGCCGAGGAACAGGCCGCGGAGGTGCGCGCATGAGCGACATGAACATCTGGGTGGCGCTGGCGCTGACCGCCGTCATCATCGCGCTGAGCGCGTTCTTCGTCGCGATCGAGTTCGCGCTGGTGGCGGCCCGCCGCTACCGGCTGGAGGAGGCGGCCAAGACCAGCGCCTCGGCACGGGCGGCCGTCAAGAGCGCCCGGGACCTGTCGCTGCTGCTGGCCGGCTCCCAGCTGGGGATCACGCTGTGCGCCCTGGCGCTGGGCGCGATCTCCAAGCCCGCGGTGCACCACCTGCTGGAGCCGCTGTTCGGCGGCCTGCCCAGCGCGGTGGGGTACGTGGTCTCGTTCGTCCTGTCGCTGATCGTGGTGACGTTCCTGCACCTGGTCGTGGGCGAGATGGCCCCCAAGTCGTGGGCGATCTCCCACCCGGAGAAGTCCGCGATCATGCTGGCGATCCCGATGCGGGCGTTCATGTGGTTCACCCGCCCGCTGCTGCTGGCCCTCAACGGCATGGCCAACTGGTGCCTGCACCGGTTCGGGGTCGAGGCCGTGGACGAGATGCACTCGGGCCACAACCCCGAGGACGTCCGCGAGCTGGTGGAGCACTCGGCCAAGGCCGGCGCCCTGGACTCCGAGCGCCGCGACCAGCTGGCCACCGCGCTGGAGGTCAACTCCCGGCCGCTGAGCGAGATCGTCACCCCCCGCGAGGAGATCGCCTCGGTGGGACCCGACGACGGGGTGGAGGAGATCAAGCGGGTCTCCCGCGAGTCCACGCACCTGCGCCTGGTCGTCATGGACGGCGGGGTGCCGGTGGGCGTGCTGCACGTGCGCGAGGCGCTGACGAGCCCGGCGGGGACCACCGCCGCGGACCTGATGCGCCCGGTGCTCACCCTGCCCGCAGGCACGCCGATGTACTCGGCGATGAGCATCATGCGCGAGAGCCGCAGCCACCTGTCCCTGGTGGAGGAGGACGGCGAGACCATCGGCCTGGTCACCCTCCAGGACATCCTGGACCGGCTGCTGCTGCTGGACACCGCCGCCTGATGACGGGGCACTGAAAAAAGGGGGGCCCGG
>NZ_JBJJBV010000390.1:0-4811 GCF_045446735.1 Nocardiopsis protaetiae | reverse complement strand
CCCCACGGCCGGTGCGACTCACCTCACATGGCCGTCACCGGTCACGATGTACTTGGTGGAGGTCATCTCGGTCAGGCCCATCGGGCCCCGGGCGTGCAGTTTCTGGGTGGAGATGCCGATCTCGGCACCGAATCCGAATTCACCGCCGTCGGTGAACCGGGTGGAGGCGTTGACCATCACCGCGGCCGCGTCCACCCGGGACACGAAGTACCGGGAGGTCTTGAGCGAGTCGGTGATGATGGCCTCGGTGTGCTTGGTGGAGTAGCGGCGGATGTGCGCCAGCGCGTCGTCCACGGTGGGCACGACCCGCACCGCCAGGTCCAGGGACAGGTACTCGGCGGCCCAGTCCTCC
Organism: Nocardiopsis protaetiae; assembly: GCF_045446735.1. Lineage (NCBI taxonomy): Bacteria > Bacillati > Actinomycetota > Actinomycetes > Streptosporangiales > Nocardiopsidaceae > Nocardiopsis > Nocardiopsis protaetiae. Next base: position 4,459 of record NZ_JBJJBV010000390.1, on the reverse strand, counting down.
TCGGTGGCCTCGACGACGTCGGCGGGCGAGGCGTGGGCGGCGGCGATCCCGCGCACCCGGGTGTCGCCGTGCACGCTCACCCCGGCCCGCGCCAGCTCGGCCAGCACCCGCGGCAGGAACTCCTCCGCGACGGCCTCGTGCACCAGCAGGGTCTCGGCGGCGTTGCACACCGACACGCGCTGGGCCTTGGAGTTGACGGTGACGGCCACCGCCTTGTCGAGGTCGGCCTCGGCGTCCACGTACACGTGGCACAGGCCCTCGCCGGTCTCGATGACCGGGACGGTGGAGTCGCGGACCACCGCCTGGATGAGGGAGCCGCCGCCGCGCGGGATGAGGACGTCGACCAGGCCGCGGGCGCGCATCAGCGCCAGGGAGGACTCCCGGGTGCGGCCGGGCACCAGCTGCACGGCGTCCACCGGGACCCCGGTGCCCTCCAGGGCGTCGCGGATGACGCCGACGATGGCGGTGTTGGAGTCGTAGGCCGAGGAGGAGCCGCGCAGCAGGGCGGCGTTGCCGCTCTTGAGGCACAGCGCGGCGGCGTCCACGGTGACGTTGGGGCGGCCCTCGTAGATGATGCCGACCACACCCAGCGGAACGCGGATCTGGCGCAGGTCCAGGCCGTTGGGGAGCACCCCGCCGCGCACGGACTCGCCCACCGGGTCGGGCAGCTCGACGATCTCGCGGACGGCGTCGGCGATCGCCTCGATCCGCCGCGGGGTCAGCGTGAGGCGGTCGACCATGGCCTCGGAGGTGCCGTCCTCGCGGGCCCGCGCCACGTCCTGGGCGTTGGCGGCCGTGATCTCGTCGGCCCGCTTGACCAGGGCGTCGGCGATCGCCTCCAGGGCGGCGTCCTTGACCGCCCGGCTGAGCGGGGCGAGGTCGGCCGCCGCGTCCCCCGCACGTTCGGCTACCGCGCGGACCTCGCGCTCGATGTCACTCATGGCGTTACTCTCTCGGGATTCGGGAGGGCCCCCGCACGCCCGGGTCCTGCCGCGTCGAAGGACCGGGCCGGGGTGATCCGTCCAGCGTATCCGCCCGGCGCCTCCCCCGCCGGGAATCGTCCACAGGGTGGGACGGCGCCGGCGGGCGGCGTTGGAGGACGGCGCCCGGGTCCCGTGCGGGGCCCGGGCGCGGGTGCGGGTTCGGTTGTGGACGCGGGTACCGTCAGCTCCAGCCGTAGCGGCTGCGCAGGACGTCGGCGACCAGCCAGAAGGTCTTCTCCTCCAGGACGGCGGCCTCGCGGCGGATGTCGTCCTCGTCGAACTCGAAGAGGCGGTCCACCCGCAGGAAGGAGTCGCGGCCCTCGCGGTCCCAGGGGCCCGATCCGATGGGCAGCCAGTCCTGGCGCTCCCACTGCTCGGGGCGCTGGGAGGACAGCATCAGCCCGTGCAGGCGGCGGCCCTTGCGGCCCACCACCAGCAGGGGCCGGTCCTTGCCCTGGGAGGCGTCCTCCTCGAAGGGGACCCAGGTCCACACGATCTCGCCCGCGTCGGCCAGGCCGTCCCGCTCGGGGGCGTAGACGAGTTCGGTGGCGCTCTGCGAGGTGGGGACCTCCCGTACCTCGCCGCGGTGGGGGTGGTCGTCCCTGGGCTGTATCGTCCGTTCGCTCATCCCCGCATGATAGGGGCCCGCGGCGGGCACCGCTGCTGGTGTACGGGACCGGCCTCCGGATTACCTAACGGTGTTCACTAGGATCGTGGCGCGACGCGCCGCCGCACGGCGGGGCGTCCACCGACGGACCCGGACCGGCGCACCGGGTTCCCGTCGTTCGACAGCGAACCGATGGAACACGGAGCCGGACATGACCACCACCTCCACCCCCCGCACCGTCCTGGTGACCGGCGGGGCCTCCGGACTGGGCGCCGCGCTCGTCGCCGGGTTCAGCGCCCGGGGCGACCGCGTCCTGGCCACCGACCTGGCCGAGGAGGCGCCCGCGGACCTGCCTGCGGGCGCCGACTACCTGCGCCTGGACGTCACCTCCGACGACGACTGGGCGGGCGCCCTGGCCTGGGTCGAGGAGCACTGGGGCGGCCTGGACGTCCTGGTGAACAACGCCGGGGTCGCCGCGGGCGGCCGCATCGACGTCCTGGGCATGGACGACTGGCGGTGGATCACCGAGATCAACCTGTTCGGCGTGGTGCGGGGCTGCCGCACCTTCACCCCGCTGTTCAAGCGGCAGGGCTCGGGCCACATCGTCAACACCGCCTCGGCCGCCGGGCTCATCCACCCGCCCGCGATGAGCTCCTACAACGCCACCAAGGCGGCCGTGGTGGCGCTCAGCGAGACCCTGCTCCACGAACTCCACCCGTTCGGGGTGCGGGTGTCGGTGGTGTGCCCCTCGTTCTTCCGCACCAACCTGGCGTCGTCCCTGCGCGGCAGCGACCCCGAGGTGGAGAAGAGCGCGGTCAAGCTCATCAACGGGTCGCGCCTGGGCGCCGGGGACATCGCCGCCCGCGTGGTGCGGGCCGTGGACCGGGGCACCCACCTGATCATCCCCGACGCGCAGGCCAGGAGCGCGTTCTGGGCCAAGCGCCTGGCCCGCCCCCTGTACGACCGGACCATGCGGGCCGTGGCCGGGCAGATGCTCAGGCACGCCGGCGGGTCCGCCGGCGAGAAGCCCGCGGCGAAGGAGCGGACGTGAGCAGGGGCACCGTCGTCATCACCGGGGCCAGCGCCGGGCTGGGCGCCGAGATGGCCCGGCAGTTCGCCGCGCTCGGCTACGACCTGGGGCTGAGCGCCCGCCGCACCGACCGGCTGGAGGAGCTGCGCGCGGAGATCACCGCCGCCCACCCCGGCCGGCGCGTGGTGCTCAGGGCCCTGGACGTCACCGACGACGACGCCGTCTTCCGGGTCTTCGGCGAGCTCGCCGGGGAGCTGGGCTCCGTGGACCGGGTGGTCGTCAACGCCGGGCTGGGCAAGGGCGCGGCCCTGGGCACCGGCCGGTACGACGCCAACCGGCAGACCGCCATGACCAACTTCGTGGGGGCGCTGGCCCAGATGGAGGCGGCCCTGGGGATCTTCCGGGAGCAGGGCCGCGGCCACCTGGTGGTGATCTCGTCGATGTCGGCGCTGCGCGGCATGCGCCGGTCCATGACCGTCTACGCCGCCACCAAGGCCGGGCTGTCCGCCCTGGCCGAGGGGGTGCGGGCCGAGAACATCCCCGGTGTGGACGTGTCGGTCGTCCACCCCGGCTACATCCGGTCGGAGATGAACGAGAGGGTCGAGCAGCGGACCCGGTTCATGGTCGACACCGGGACCGGGGTGCGCGCCATGGTCGCGGCCATCGAGAAGCGCAGGGCCAAGGCGTACGTCCCCGCCTGGCCGTGGGTGCCGATCGGGTTCCTGATGAAGCGGCTGCCGCTGTCCGTCGTACGCCGCATGACGTGACCGCGCGTCCGCGGTGCCCGGCGGCGGGCACCGCGGGCGCTCACAGGTCCCGGACGGTCCGCAGGATCTCGGCCCGCGCCGGGCCGCCCTCGGGGACCGGGATCAGCGGGTAGATGTGGAGGGCGTCCTCCTCCTCGCTGAGGCGGACCGTGCCCCCGACCTCGGCCACCAGGTCCCGTAGGCGGCGGGTGTCGGGCAGCAGCACGTCGCGCGTGCCGATGTAGAGGTCCATCGGCGGCAGGGTCGCCAGCTCCCCGTAGACCGGGCTCAGCCGGGGCAGGGACAGGTCGTCGCCGCCCGACCAGGACTTGGCCGCCTCCAGCATCCCCACCGGGCTCAGCCAGGGGTCGCGTTCGTCCACCTCGGCGATCTCGGGGTTGGACATCGTCAGGTCGGCCCACGGGGAGATCAGGATCAGCCGCGCCGGCTCCGGCAGCCCCGCACCGGTCAGGGTCTGGGCCAGGGCCAGCGCGAGGCCGCCGCCCGCGGAGTCGCCCGCGAACGCGGTCCGCTCCGGCGCCACGTCCGCCGACAGCTCCCGGTAGACCTGCGTCAGGAACGGGAAGGCCTCCCGGTAGGTGTGCTCGGGCGCCAGCCCGTAGAGCGGCACCTCCACCCGGCAGCCCGCGTCGGCCATCCGGGCGATGAGCACCCAGTGCCAGGCGGAGATCTCGCTGACGTAGGTCCCGCCGTGCACGTACAGCACGGCCCTGGGCGGGTCCTCGCCCTCGCGGGGCCGCACGGTGTAGACGGGGAAGCCGGCGACCGTCCTGAGGCCGATCCGGTGGCGCTGGGCGATCCAGTGCGGGGGCGCCGGGTCGTCCTTGGGCTCGTACAGCCACTCCCGCGCGCCCTCCACCGACTCCATCGGGCGTTTGCGCACCACACGCAGCGCCAGCGACAGCAGCCGCGCCATCAGGCTCTGCATGGGAACCCCTCCTCCGAACGGATACGAACCCGACTTTTCCATACCCTCCGTCACCGGGCCGCGGGGACACGGTCCCCCGCGCCCGGTTCCGTCCGGGCCCCGGACACGGCGCCGCCGCCCGCGGGGTCTCGACGGGCGGCGGCG